>CAZKLR010000081.1:2037-3705 GCA_964553695.1 uncultured Candidatus Saccharibacteria bacterium
GACACTTTTGCTTGTATTTTCTCATATTCTTTTTCCCGCCCCAAAGAAAGAAGCGTATCATAAATCAAAGCGCTGAAAGTGCCCGAATTTAAAGCATTGCTAATACCTGAAAAACAAAACGCTAATAAGAAATACTCAAATGAACCTGAAATAAAAAATGCCAGATTGCACAACAAAAAAAATACGCCGTTAAAAATCAAAATCATTTTACGCGAATATTTGTCCGCCCAGATACTCGAAGGAATTTCAAAGATAAATTGCACCAGAGTAGCAGCGCTAAAGATAATTCCCAACTGAGACAAAGTAATCCCTTTGTCCAGCATAAAAATCACAAAAATAGGAAGCGGAAACCACATCCCATCCAAAAAGTTCATTAGATGGAATTTCTTTATGTTATTTGCCAAACCTTTTTGTGTTGCTTCCTCCATATTTTTCCTGTCCGACTTTGTTCTTTATTTTGTCTTTGATTTATTTATTACTTTGTGTTTTATGCTTAAAAACTATTTATCCTTTACACAACGAACATAATATACATCCGTCTTAAACCCTTCGCCAGAAGAACCATCATTGTTCATAATCCAGGCGCTATAAACATTAGATTCCCAGCTGGACCAATATCCATTAGAATTGGTAAAAGATTTTAAAGAATCCTTTTTCTGAAAAATGCAAACTAATTCATCTTTTGTAGGCAACCGCCCGCCAATTTTCTTACAAATATCTTGAGCAGGATATTCAGAAAAATCCACCTCGACACCTTTCTTTAAAACTCCCTTCTTATTGTTTGCAGAAAAATTTTCTTCGCATTGGGGATCCGTACAGATAGTTTGAGAAACTTTCCATTGTTGCGGCTCACTAATATCTTTGGAATATACGCCGATCTCATCGCAAATATCATAAATCCAAAAACCATCAGCAACGGCCACGCTAGATCCTTCATCGGCCTTTCTCTCATCTGCATCTCCTATTCCATCATTATCTTCATCAAGTTGACCTGGCCCCAAAGGATCATAGCCTGCTTTAATTTCCGAACCATCTTTATAGCCATCGCCGTCAGTATCAGCATTTAAAGGATTGGTCTTCCATTTTTCCGTTTCATCAAAGTCAGAAATTCCGTCATCATCCGTATCTTTTTTATAAGGATCGGTTTTTAATGCTTTCTCGCTAACATCCATAAGACCATCTCCGTCACTATCAATAGTCTGTTCGTCCTGCTGTTCTAAAGCAGAAGATCCGTCTTGTTGTTTAACGGTTTTTCCCTGCTCCTGTTTATATGTTACAAGAACAAAAGATAAGCTAACGATAACAAGAATTATCGTCAGAATAACTCCGGCCATCCCCGTCTTAATAAATTTCCTAACCTTGCCAACATCCTGAGGATTTATATTCATACCGCTAACCTCTTTAAAATTACGATACATTGCAAAAAGATACATATATATCCAATAGCCAAAAATAAAACATAAAATCTGGCTAATGGAAAACATTATTAGAGATTTCTCAGCTAAAAAACCTATAATTATTAAAATAAAATATAAAAAAACCGCAAAAGCAAACGCTTTCCAGAGCGTATCTTTTTTTCTATTCTTTATCAAACCATAAGCCAGGGATGCGCTTTCGATAACCTCTTTATCTTCAGTAACAACGGAAAAAAATAGAAAATTACGCCAA
>CAZKLR010000082.1:0-3686 GCA_964553695.1 uncultured Candidatus Saccharibacteria bacterium
ATTTCTTTTTAAATATTGCAGATGTTCCTGTTGCTATTGGGGCTGGATGGGCTGTTGTTTTCTATCTTGCCAGGGACATGGCAAAAAATTTTAATTTCTCCTGGTGGCAAGCTCCATTTTTCATGGCCTTGGTTGCGCTTTCTTATGATTTAGTTATGGACACCATCGCCATTCGCCTCAGTTTTTGGCATTGGAAAATTCCCCTTGATCAGGAATGGTTTGGTGTCCCATATGATAATTTCTTTGGCTGGCTGGCGGTGGTGTGGACCTTTTCGTTTTTTATAAATCTAAGTTTCCAAAATTTTATAAGACCAAACCTTCAAAAGGCGATAAGATATCTAGCGCCCGTTGCATCCGCACTTCTTCTGGGAATGCAAATTATGCTTTACGTGAATTCTTCAGCAATTTTGTCGGGAAAGTTTACTTGGGCAGAGGTAATGAGTTTTTATATCGGTAAAGAATATTTTTATGCCTATATTCCGGAAGTTCAAAATATAAAAGGGCAATTGATATTGATAATTATTGTTCTATTATTATTTTTGAGCATTTGCTGGGGGCGAAAAAATAGAGATCGCAGCTTGAAACAATGCTTGAAACAATTAGACTTTTTTCATACCGCGTTGTCTTCCTCCGTCCACGTTATGTTTTTTACCTTTTTAATGGTATCCGGTATTTATAGAAAATACCCCGTCTTTATTGTGATCTCTTTGGTAATTGGCAGTATAGACTTTTTGCTTAGAGGTGGAGTAAAAATTGTTAAGAAATAAAATACTTACAAAGAAAAGATTGCGTCCTGAAATTAAAATTTCTGACCATTGACAGGGGTTATTTAAGTGATAAAATATGGTTCTGTGGGAATATATCGTAGAAAGCTTATTATTTTTAATAAATATATGTCTCGAAAGAACCAATTGTCCCTTTGGACATTAATGCTCGTATCGGTTGCAATGCCGATGATTGTTTTTGCAAACGAAACAGGACAAGTCGCAAGTTCTATTACTATTTCAGAGATCATTTTAGCTCTGATTTTTATTTTATTAGCGGCAAAGATAGGAGGAGAGATTTTTGAGGATCTTGGTCAGCCGGCTGTATTAGGAGAGCTTATTTTTGGAATTATTTTGGGTAATGCAGCACTCCTCTCCGGAGGGATTATCCAAACGGGAGATCTTTTTACCAATGAGGTAGTGAGAATTTTGGCCGATTTGGGGGTAATGATTCTGCTTTTCCAGGTGGGATTGGAATCGAATATAAAAGAGTTGTTACATGTAGGTGCTACTGCAGTAGTTGTAGCGTTTGCTGGCGTTTTTACAACTCTTGTTTTGGGTTTTTTAGCCGCCGGTGTTCTTATTCCTGAAGCTGGTTTTAATTCTCACTTGTTTATTGGCGCAACTCTGACTGCGACTTCGGTGGGGATTTCAGCCCGGGTATTGAAAGATCTTGGCAAGCTTAATACTCCCGAAGCAAAAGTGATTTTAGGAGCTGCGGTGGCGGATGATATTTTGGGCCTCATTATGCTTTCCATTGTAAGTGGAATTGTAGTGTCGGGTTCGATCAGCCTGGGGTCTGTGGTTTATAGCACTTTTATTTCTTTGGTTTTTTTGGCAGGTTCAGTATTTTTAGGAATCTGGTCTGCTCCCAAAATTGGTAAATGGGTTTCAAAAATGCACGTAGAAGGAATGAAGATAGTTACTGCTTTTCTCTTTATGTTTATTATGGCTTATGCGGCCACTCTTTTCGGTCTAGCTACCATTATCGGAGCTTTTGCTGCCGGACTTGTTTTAGATGATGTTATTTTTGTTAACAAAAGAGAACATCCTATTGATGATTTAGTTAAGCCTCTTTATTGTATTTTTGTTCCGATATTTTTTGTTTTAATGGGAGCTCAAGTTGACCTTTCGGTTTTCTTTGATCCGCAAGTGATTATGATTGCTTTGGCTATTACTATTGTCGCAATACTGGGCAAGCAGGCTTGCGCCTTAGCTGTTCGTTGTCCACGGGTAGACAGGCTTACAGTCGGCATCGGCATGGTTACACGCGGAGAAGTAGAACTTATTTTTGCCGGCGTTGGAAGAACTCTTGGAGTTATCAACGATTCTGTTTTTGCTGCCATAGTTATTGTGGTAGTTGTTACAACCCTTATTACGCCGCCACTTTTGAAATGGAGCATCCAAAGAAAAGATAAAATAACTTTAGCTGCGGAAGTGGGTATATAAACATAAATATCATAAAATAAAAGCAGGAGATTGGTTTAGTTTTTTATATAAAGAACAGGGGATTGGGTCTCTTGTTTTTTAATATATCCGTTTTCATTGACAGATATATTTTGATGTGGTTTTCTGTGTTTAGGTGATAATAATGAATCCAGGACAATCTGTTAATCAGTTTTGCCAAGGAGGACTTGCTGATTTATTTAGTGGTCTATTGAAAGAAGATCCTTTGTTAAATTCGGAATTGCTGAAAACGAAAAAAAAGAACAGCTCAAGTGATTTAGAAATAAAAAGAAAAAGAGGATTTCAGGTTAAGTTGTTTGTTTGGTGCCAGGAATATGAACCAGAAAGAGAAACGGAAAACAAAAAGCCTTCTAATGAAGAAGAAAACATAAGGGTGGAGTTGTCTTTTTTTAATGCTCTGGCTAGCAAGTTTATTAATTATGGACCGAAAGCTTCAATGCCTTTCAAAAGGAATATGGATGTAACTTTTTTAGACATTCTGGAAGGATTGCCTTTTTATATTTTTTTCAAAGAAAGTGAAAAAGATCAAAAAAGAATAGCAGATATGTCTAAGAAGGACAAAAAGGCAAAAGAAAAACGTGAAGAGTTTGCTCGCGAAATGAGGATAGCTGTAATATTATATCAGCTGGTAAATACAGAAAACGGTTTCCAAGATAAAAATCCATAAGAATATAAAAATCTAATTTGGATTTATATCTTGTTTTTTTATTCTCTAAAAAAGTGATATAATAAAAATATCGAAATAATAATTTATATCTATGGCTAAAAAAAGTATAAAGCAAATCAGCAAACATAAATATCAGGCTTTAACTGGAGGAGAGGCGACAGCGGAAGCAATGCGGCAAATTAATCCTGAAGTGGTGGCAGCTTATCCGATTACGCCGCAGACTCCCATAATCGAGACCTTTGCCAAATTTGTGGCGGATGGCAGAGTAGACTCTGAACTTATTAACGTGGAGTCTGAACATAGCGCATTGTCGGCGGTGGTAGGCGCAGCAGCGGCTGGAGGAAGGGCAATGACTGCGACATCCTCCCAGGGGCTGGCGTTGATGGCTGAGATTGTTTATATCGCGTCAGGTTCTCGTTTGCCGATCGTTATGGCGATTTCCAATCGTGCTCTTTCTGCCCCGATTAATATTCATTGCGATCATACTGATTCTATGTTTTTGCGTGATGCTTCATGGATACAGATTTACAGTGAAAATGCCCAAGAAGCATATGACAACACTTTGATAGCTTTGAAAGTTGCCGAGAATGCAAAAGTCCAATTGCCGGCTATGGTGATGCAGGATGGTTTTATAACTTCGCATAATGTTGAAAACGTAATTATTCTGGATGACAAAAAAGCAAAAGCCTTTGTGGGCAAATATGAAGTGGAATACCCTCTTTTGAATTTTAAGAAACCGGTGACAGTCGGTCCGCTTGATTTGTTTGATTATTTCTTTGAGCACAAAT
>CAZKLR010000083.1:0-3621 GCA_964553695.1 uncultured Candidatus Saccharibacteria bacterium
TCATAACCATTGGGCAAAGTGCGAATGAAATGATCAATATGCGCCTTCTCGGCAGCTGCCATAATCTCTTCGCGCGTTGCGTCCGAGTTACCGAAAGCAATATTTTCCGCCACAGTGCCATTGAAGAGCCAAGTGTCCTGCAGCACCATACCGAACATCTTTCGAACATCCTGCCGTTTCATTTTGGAAATATCCATTCCATCAATAGTAATGGAACCGCGATCAATATCATAAAAACGCATCAATAAATTGACGATTGTTGTCTTTCCGGCGCCAGTCGGACCAACAATTGCCACATTGCTCTTGGGACTGATAACTGCATTAAAATCATTAATAACAAGTTTTTCCGAATCATAACCAAAGAAAACATTTTTGAATTCCACTTGCCCTTTTATATTTTGCAAAGCACCCAGACCGTCCGGCTCTCTCGCCTCTTCCGGCGCGTTGAGAAATTCAAATATTCTTTCAACCGATGCGATGGTTGTCTGGAACACGCTGGCAATATTGGCGGTTTGAGAAATAGGCTGAGTGAACTGGTTCATATATTGCAAAAAAGCCTGAATTCCGCCTATAGTAACCCTTCCCTGAATTGCAAGATAACCTCCCACCAGCGTAACGGAAACATAGCCAAGGTTGCTGATAAAATGCATAATGGGCATCATCAGCCCCGACATAAATTGCGACTTCCACCCGCTATCATAAAGAGACTCGTTGATATCATTAAAGCGCGCCACCGACTCTTTTTCTCCGTTGAAAGTTTTAACAATAATGTGATTGGCAAACATCTCCTCGACGTGACCCTCCATTTTTCCCAACAAACCCTGTTGCTGCCCATAATAACGCTGGGATCTTTTCACAACTTGCTTGATAAAAATCATACTAAGCGGCAATATTAGAAGCGCAATTACTGTCATTGTTATATTAATGGTCAGCATCATTATCACAATACCAACCAAGGTCACCGCAGAAGTGATGGTTTGTATCATTCCTTGATTGAGATTTTGGCCGATATTCTCCACGTCATTCGTGACCAAGCTGATAGTATCCCCAACTTCATGGCGATCAAAAAACTCAAGCGGTAATTTTGAAATTTTGGCGGAAATATCCTGCCGCAGGTCGGCTGTAATTTTTTGAGAAATACCAGCCATTATATATCCCTGTAAATAACCAAAGATAGCACTCGAGACATAAAGACCTACCAGGAAAATACCGGTGTGTTTAATTGCTTCAAAATCAATTCCGCCGCCGACAATTCCGCGAGTAACTATATCGGTCATATCTCCCAAAATCTTCGGCCCCAAAATGGAAAAAACTGTACTCATCACAGCCAGTGCCAAAACTAAGATAAAGCTGTTACGATACGGCTTAAGATAAACAATAAAAGCGCGCGAAGTCTTTTTAAAATCTTTCGCCTTGGCAGCAGCCCCCATTCCGATTTCTGGAGGGCCGCCGCGAAATTTTCCTGCTGTTCTTCTATTATTCATAGACTTTTTTATTTCTTATTTAATTCATCAACCGACAACTGAGAAGCGGCTATCTCCCGATAAACCGGACAAGTTTCCAACAACTCTCGGTGCTTTCCCTGCCCTACGATATGACCCTGATCAAGAACGATAATATTATCAGCGTTCATTATAGTGCTTATTCTTTGCGCCACAATAATGATGGTTGAAGATTTTAACTCCTGATCCAAAGCACGACGAAGCGCAGCATCCGTGCGATAATCAAGAGCGGAAAAACTGTCATCAAAAAGAATTACCGGAGACTTTTTTACAATCGCGCGGGCAATCGACAGCCGCTGTTTCTGTCCGCCGGAAACATTCTTGCCTCCTTGAGATATGGGATTTTTCATTTTTTCAGGAAGCCGCTCTATAAATTCAGAAGCTTGAGCAATTTCCGCCGCTTTCTTAATGTCCGCTTCGGATACTTCTGGAGAACCATAAGCAATATTGCTTGCAACGTCTCCAGAAAACAAGGAAGCCTTTTGCGGCACATAACCTATCACGCGATGTAATTCCTGCTGCGGAAGATGTCTGATGTCAACACCATCCAAAGTAACAGACCCGGAACTGGCATCATAAAGACGCAAAATAAGACTAAGGATTGTTGACTTTCCAGCACCAGTAGAACCGATAATCGCCGTAGTTTTCCCTGGCTCTGCAATAAAAGAAATCGCGCTAAGCACCGGCTGTTCAGAACCTGCATAACTAAAGCTGACATCGTGAAATTCTATAATTCCTTTTACCGGATCGGATAAGTGCTTGGGTTTATCAGGAGCTTTAATTTTAGGCTCGACCTCAAGAATCTCGTCGATGCGGCGGGCAGAAACAGCGGCGCGCGGCACCATAATGAAGATGACTGATAACATAAAGAAAGAAAAGATAGCCTGAGAAACATATTGCATCAACGCCACTATGCTGCCGATATTCAGCTGCCCGCTTTCTATAAAATAAGCTCCGACCCAGACAATGGCTATACCAGTAAGCCCCATCAGCAACGTCATTACCGGAGACACAATCGACATCATTCTGCCTACAAATATATTGAGGCGGGCCGATTCCGCATTGGTCTGAGAAAATTTTTCTTGGATAGCCGCATCCTTGTCATAGGCCCGGATCACACGAACACCGACCAGCATCTCACGGATTTCCAGACCTAGCCGATCGACTAATTTTTGAATCGCCGTAAATTTCGGAACGGCAACAATAAACAAAAAAGCAAGCATCACAATCAAAGAACCTATGGCGACGAACATTATCCAAGACATACTGGGTGCCAGCTGCTCTGCCTTAACAATCGCGCCGATTCCCATAATAGGAGCCATCAATGTCATACGCATCAGCATAGCAAGAATATTCTGCAATTGCTGAATATCGTTGGTCGCACGCGTAATAAGTGAAGAAGAAGAAAATATATTAAATTCATCCAAAGAAAAATTCTCCACTTTTGAGAAAGTTGCAGCACGCAAACGGCGCGCGTAACCGGAAGAAATCTTGGCAGCAAGAAAACCGGCAATCACAGTGCAGACGCCACCAAAAAGAGTTAAGAGAAGCATCTCTAATCCCACGGAATAAATGATCGAAAGATTTTGCGCTCCGACACCTTCGTTAACGATTCGTGCCGTAAAATCAGGAAGAGTAAGATTAACATAACTTTGCCCGACGACAAAAACAACCAGCACCAGAAAGGGCAAAAGATAAGGTTTGAAATATTTCAAGATTTGACGCATTGATTTTATTTAAAGACAAAATTGCGCTAAGTTTACAATAGTTTTATAGTTGCTGAATATCTTACTCATACACAAAATGCAGACTTACAATCTATCTTAGCACGTCATCAAACAAAAATCCATATCGGAAATATGGATTAAATATAAAGAAAATCACTTGTACGCTTATTATCCGTTTACAAAAAGCTTTTAATTTTTATAAAAGATAGACAAGAGAAATTATAATTTCCACCGAACCAACAAAATAAATATATTGATTTATCTGCTGTTGATAATATTTTATAATTCTGCTTAAGAATAAAAATTTTATGAGAAAAAAATTATAGAGTTTTTATTTTATTCCTTATTTAAGAATGATAATGACAGCAACGCGGGATAAATCCCGCTACTCC
>CAZKLR010000084.1:0-3593 GCA_964553695.1 uncultured Candidatus Saccharibacteria bacterium
TTAAAACGTTTATTTTAAATAAAAACAAAAAAGATAGATAGAGGAATAGAACATGGAAACAGAAGGTGATGCCGATACAGGCACGGGAACAGGCAGAGGATCGCAAAAGACAATGTGTGAAATCGGAGTAGCAGAAGTTGAAAGTCTTAGTGCTTTTAAGAAATTAATTCTTGGGATTAATGCTCCTAAGACAGCTACTATTTTTTTTGAAGATGGGGTTTTTTTCGAAGCAAATGCCGATAAACATGGATGGTTCTGCCTGAAGTTAATAACCGTCTTGGAAAAATGTTTGAAAAACAATGAAAGTTTTTCATGGAGAGAAAATTTCCCTAAGAGCAATTGTGCTTTATGTGGGGAGTTTAGAACAAGTATTTCTTCCTTAACGGCTCTTATTGTAAAGAGCTTGGCGGATATTGTTGATGGAATTGAGGAAAATAACATCCCTCACGACTTAAGAGTGGAGCTTGGAGCCTTTTCCGGCTCCTTAATTTTTTACAGAAAGAATTAAAAAGGTTTTGATATTTTTTAATAACAAAAAAGAAACAATGAAAATTGTTTCTATTTTTCTATTATTAGAAAAATAGCTTATATTCTAAAAAGTCTCTTTGCATTTTCGCTTGTGATTTTTTCCAACTCTGAAATATTCACTTCTCTTATCTCTGCAATTTTTTTGATGACATATTTTACAAATAGAGGCTCGTTGATTTCTCCGCGGTGCGGGACGGGGGACAAATAGGGAGCATCGGTTTCGACCAAAATTCTATCTAACGGCATATTTTTGATTGTCTCAATAAGAAAAAATTCATCTTTGCTGTCTTTTTTGTAATAAGTGATAACTCCGGTAAAACCGATATAAAATCCCAAATTTAAAAATTCTTGCGCTATGTCCGGGCTGGCAGTGAAGCAATGCAGTGCTCCGTTCCAGTTGGAAGTTTTATAACTTTTTAATATTTTTAGAACTTCTGTGTAAGCTTCGCGGCAATGGATGATGATCGGCTTCTGATGGAGTTCAGCAATTTCGATTTGCCGCCGGAAAGCATTCTCCTGTGTTTGAGGGGAAAAATTAGGCTCTTTGAAAAAATCCAGTCCGATCTCTCCCATTGCTACAGTTTTTTGTTTTTGCAGAAGTTCTTCCAGTAATTTGAGATTATCCTCGTCAGCGAGATTGGCGTCGTGCGGATGTATACCGACTGCGGCAAAAACATTTTGATTTTCTTCTGCCAGATAAATACTGCGTTTGCTCGATTCCATGTCACAGCCAACGTTTATAATAGCTTCTCCTCCTGCTTCAAAAAAACGTCGGAGCAGGTTGGCGCGCATATTGTTAAAATCCGGAAAATCAATGTGGGCGTGAGTGTCAATCATAATTTTTGCTATAGTATTTTATTTGGTGACTATTTTATAACAGTATGATTTATTCTATATAAGTCTTGCACATAAAACGGTATGTCATTCCGGACCTGATCCGGAATCTATGTAGTGTTAATTTTTGCTTAACCATTGAAGTAAAACGAAAAATAACGAAGATCCTGAATAAAGTTTAGAAATGACATATCAACAAATATAAACCTGATAATATATTTAATCTTCCAGCCTTGGAAAGAGCGCTTCGCCTTTTTTGACATGCGTGCCGGGTTTGAGACCGGCTGTCAGATTTATATTTCTTTCTAAATATAAAATTTCTTTGCTAAATCCTTCTGGGCCGTTCAATTCTCTCTCTCTGTCAGCTTTATCGGCAAACAGTTGCTCGAATATTTTGTCGGAAGTTCCTGGCATAAACGGACGGATTAACCATGCTATAATCCTAATAGTCTCCGCGCAGTTATAGAGGACACAGGCGGTCTTTTTTTGATCTTCTTTTATCAGTTTGAACGGTTCATATTCTTGTATATATCCATCTAGTTCTCTTGCAAGCAGATTTATATCTTTCAATATAAAGTCTAATTTGAAATCATTATAATCTTTATCAATATATGTTTGTATTCTTTCTATAAGATCTTCTCCTTTGAATTTTACAGTTTCCCTATACTCCGAGTTTATTTCTGGCACCTTTCCATCGAAATATTTTTCAATCATTGCTAAAACTCGTGATACGAGGTTGCCCAGTCCGTTTTGCAAATCGGATTTATAAACTTCTTCAAAATGTTCATAGGAAAAGTCTCCGTCTTCGGTCGTTGGAATTTCTTTAAGAAGATAATAGCGCAGAGGTTCAACTCCGTATTTTTCTACGACCTGAAAAGGATCGATAACGTTGCCCAAACTCTTGCTCATTTTCTGTCCGCCGGAAGTAATGAATCCGTGCACGCAAATCTTTTTAGGCAAAGGGATACCGGCCGAAAGAAGCATAGCTGGCCATACCATAGCGTGGAAGCGGAGAATATCTTTGCCGATAACATGGGTGATGTTTTTATTGTCTAGCCAGAATTCCTTAAAATTTTCTCCTTCTTCTCCGTAGCCAAGCGCGCTTATATAATTCGTGAGCGCATCGCACCAGACATACATTGTTTGCTCTGGATCGGGGTCATCGGGCATTGAAGGAACCGGCACTCCCCAATTTAGCACGTTCTTTGGCCGGGAAAAACTAACATCCATTTTTTCCTGATCTGCATTTTCTATAATATTTAAGATTTCATTCTTTCTGGCTTCCGGGACAATTTCCAATTGGCCTGATTCTATTCTCTTTCTGATTTCCGGCAAATATCTGGAAACGCGGAAAAAATAATTTTTTTCTTTAATTTTTTCTGGTTCTTTCTGATGATATGGACACTTTCCATCCACAAGATCGCGGTCTGTCAGGAAAGCTTCACATCCTACGCAATAGTTTCCTTGATATGATTTTGAATAAATATCCCGTTTTTTGTTTTCATCGATATTTTCATAAAGTTTCATCCAAAGCTTCTGAGCGGCGATTTTATGCTTTTCGTCCGTGGTTCGAATAAAGGCGTTATTGCTCGCATTCAAAGTATTAAGCAGCTCGCGGAATCTTGCGGCGTTCTGGTCTACGAATTCCTGAGGTTCCATACCTTTTTCGATAGCTGTCTTTTTGATCTTAGAACCATGCTCATCAGTACCGGACAGGAAAAATACCTTGTCTTTTCCAAGCTTGAGCGCGTTATATCTTGCCAGGACATCTGCCTGCAGTACTTCCATAGCATAGCCGATATGCGGTACTGAATTGGCATAAGCGATTGAGGTAGTTACATAAAATTTATTTTTTTCTTCCATAAGTTTCTTATTTCTAATTTAAACAAAAGATTAATTATTTAAAAGACAGTCTGACAAGGACCGTCTTTTTATTTTTTGCTTCTAGCAATTTTGTCCTTTTTCTTTTTGTATGTCTTCCAATATAATCGAAATAATTGTTGTAATTGGTATGGCTAATATCATACCTGCTATGCCTGCGACTTGGCCTCCGATAGCGGCAGCAATAATAATAATCACTGGATGCAAGCCTACGGATTTTTCCATTACCTTTGGAACAATAAGATAATTTTCAAACTCTTGGATCAAAAAATATAGGATAAAAGTAAATGCGGCTATAGTGGGGGAAACTGTGGCGGCGATAAGGATGGCTGGTATCGCAGAAAGCATAG
>CAZKLR010000085.1:0-3586 GCA_964553695.1 uncultured Candidatus Saccharibacteria bacterium
TTAAAAATACAAAAAGGCATTTTCAACTTTTCCATATATATTTTGTTTCCTTCCTAATATTAATCCAACTTTGCAATTTAGCATTCTTAATAAATATTAATTTTAATTTAAACTATATTAAAATATAATCCGATTTAATGATATTTTAAATACCGTTTTTTGTTTTATAGAAAATAATATTAAAATTACACAAACTACTAATTTTTGGCTAAAACTTGCTATTTTTAGCTGCTATGATAAAATTTTATTAGACGAAATAATGATTTTTAGATATCAAAACGCATTACAAATTTAAAAAGAAAGGAGGTGTTTAAACAGTGCAAGAAGAAATTGAAATATCAACATCCTCTGATGAAAAAGGTTGGCTGGGCAAAATTAAAGATATTATTTATGAGAATTGGCAAACCATTCTTATTGCATTAGTAGTTTTGATTGTCGGCATCAGCGCCTACAATTATAATCAAAAACCAGAAGCCAGTTCGGATCCAGCAATAATCCAGAATCAGACGCCTGAAGAAAATACGCAAAACAACGAAGTGGACATTGATCAACAAGAAGAGTACGTAGAAGAAAATGATCAACAAGTTGCACAAAACAACGAACAGCAGAAAGAAACAAAAAATAATAATGAACAACAAACACAAGAAATAAAAGTGCAAGATACAAATACAGTAGAAAGCGACAGCGAAAACTATAAGGTTACGGCCGTAAAAGGAGACGGCATTACACATTTGGCAAGAAAAGCATTAGACAAATATTTATCTGAGAATAAAGACGAAGAAATAACCAATCTTCACAAAATATATATCGAAGATTATCTGCAAAACAGAATTGGCAGCAAGAAGATAGAAATAGGATATGAAGAAACTTTTTCCAAAAAACTTATTGAAGAAGCAATCGTCTCCTCCAAAGAACTATCTCAAGCATCGCTTGATAACTTGAAAAAATATGTTCAAGATTAGTTTAAAAAATAAATCCAAGCAAAAGAACATAACGCATAAAATATAACGCATTTAAATAGTATAAAAACAGGAATTTAAAATTCCTGTTTTTATACTTAGTCAATATTTTTATCTATCCGTTCAACTCTTTGTCGTAAAGATCAGCGTAATACATCACTTTATTCGGATAGAAAGGAAATTTTTGCCAATTATTTCCTGCTAAATATATTCCGGCAGCCTTATATTCTGCATCACGATTGCCGGAAGTTACACCTTCAACCTGGGAAAGTTTTAACGCCATAGCCGCAATAGAATCAGCCAAATCCCACGGGTCAGCGGGACTGTTTTTCGTAATTTGAGAAACTTTATCTTTATACAGCACCCAGGTCGTGGGCAACATTTGGGCAGGCCCCATCGCTCCGCCCCAGCCGGAATAGGAGGATGGTCTCCTGCTTACCGGCATTACATTGGGGTCATATCCTAACTCCTGAGTTATAGCCTCAAAAGTTGCGCGCTGATTCGGATTCATATCCACAGTATACTTTCCGCCTCCTACATTAGTCCCCAATCCCGACTCTATTCTAAGAACACCCAAAAGAAGGGCTGGTCTCACGCCAGTAACGCTTCCGATATACTGCGCAGCTGAGATCGCATCATCAAATTTAATGTTGCTGCCCAAACTTTGCAAATCTCTTAATTCCGCCCGCAAAGAAGGGAGCAAGGTTCTATTTTGCGCCATAAGAGTCTGAAACTTATCTTCCTCGCCATTAGTAATTTCCAAAATTTCATTTTTCTGAGCTTTCAAATTTTCAATTTCAGAATTCTGTTTATATTTCATTTCTATCAAGTCCTGATAAACTGTTTGATTATCTTCAAGCTCCTGCCCACGGACAGCTAATTCTTCCTTTTCTTTCTTCAAATTAACAACCATATCAAATATCTTGTTCTGTACCGACTTTATCGCATTAACCTCATTAAAAAAATCAGAAATATTATCTTTGCTAATAAGAATTTCTATAAAAGAAGAATCTTGATATTCATAAAGAGTTTGGATGTAATTCTTCAAAGACTCTTTATTTTTCTCTATTCTCCCCTGATCCTCCACGACTTTATTTTTCGACCATTCAATTTCCAGTTCAGCTTTTTCAATATTGATTTTTGTTTCTTTTATTTCCGCTTGGTTCTTTAATATATTATTATCATAAATTGCAATCTCGTTGTTCAGAGTTTTTTGCTCTTTCTGTTTTTGATTTATATTGGCTTGATATTTTGATATTTCTTCCTGAATTTGTTTTATTTCATCAAGCTTTTGATTGATTAATGCCTGATTTTTTGCCGCTTCTTCCTGAGTGGGCTGTACAGCCGTTGCAGAATCTTCTGCCAAAGAAATTTTATTCTTACAGAAAAATATGCTCGAAATTACAAATATAAAACCGCACAGCAACAAAGCTTTGCGGTTTTTTTCAAGTACGGAAAATTTGTAATGAATAAAATTCATAAATCTCTCCTAAGAAATTATTCTACTTCTTCTCTTCCTTGTTTTCTTCTTTCTCTTCCTTTACAGCCCCTTCAACTTTATTTATATCTTCCTCAGGCTTTTCTTCCAAACCTTCCATTTCCTCTTCACTTCTTGGAGGAGTAACGCTTACAATAACATTTTCTTCTTCATCAAGCACCTCAACATTTTCCGGAATCTGCAAATCTTTTATTCTTATAAGATCATCGACATGCTCAAGCTTAGAAAGATCAACTTCAATTTCCTGTATCAAATCCTTAGGGAGACATCTAATTTCAATTTCATCCTGAGAAGTAACCAGTACCCCGCCTTCATTCTTCACAGCAGGAGATTCTCCTATAAAACTTATGCTCACATTGGCAGTAAGTTTTTCAGTCATTTTTACCTTATGCAAATCAAAATGAATAATCTCGCCTTTTATCGGGTCAACATTATAGTCTTTAATGATAACATTACCAAAATCTTCTCCGCCAACTTTCAAAGTGACCAAAGAACTTTCCCCTGCTTCGTTAAAAACAGCAATAAAATCTTTTCGGCTAACCTGAATAGGCAAAGATTCAATTTGATGCCCATAAACTACTCCTGGAATAATTCCTTCTTCCAGTAAATTTTTTGCGCTTTTCCCCTCCAAATTTCTGCTATCCGCGGAGATTACTATCTTATCCATATTGTTTAATTATTTCTTAATTATCTTTTAAAAATTTATACATCTCCAGAACGTCATCATAACTGATTACATTATTGTCCCGTATTTTGTCAAAATCCTCTTCTGTAATATCCGTAGGAACGCTTATAGATGCAACCCCATTCGGACTAACCATCAAAAGCATTACTACTGAACTCTTGCAATGGCTGCAATTCAAATGGATTGATAAAGAGCCATCATTTTTATTTATAATTTTTATATCATCCTTGCCATAACTCGAACTGCACATCGGACATTTAGTCATTATCTGTAAGTTAGGCATAGAGTTGAATTTGGACATATCTTTTTCAGGTTAAAGATCAATATTTCCATAAATTTTGGGCTTTATAGAGCCATTTTTTTCCCGTTGAGAAGAGTACATAACATATATAATACTATATTATGTTTAATGTTGTGTCAAGAAATTACAGTATAAATGAAAAA
>CAZKLR010000086.1:0-3550 GCA_964553695.1 uncultured Candidatus Saccharibacteria bacterium
TGAATATCGAAATTAATTTCTGTCATTCTGAGGCGGAGCCGAAGAATCCCGATATATCTTGCGATGACAAATAGCGGGATTTATTTCAGGATATATAGATCTATTGGATTAATTGAGTTAATTTCGATATTTACTTTAAATAAACTAACAAACGAGCTGGCAATAAACTGCTATCTTGAAAATAAGTATAAAAATCTTTCTGTTAAAGTCATAAAACATGCAAAGAAGACCAAAAAAAAACAGCGACTATGGTCGTTATCTTATTCATTTAATCTTTCCAGGTTTGCAAGAATATATAAAACGTATATATTCTTGCGATTCAATTGTGAATTTTTCGCTTATCAGACATGTTTATGTCTGTTGGCTCTGGCGTATTTAAAGCGGGTGATGCCTATGATATATTCTTCCGCATTAGTGGCTCCGATTTCTTTGATGAACGCGAAGTCCAATCTTTGCATTACCTCAAACTCTCTGCTGAAGACCTCTTTTTCCTCGGGAGTAATGGCTGCCTTTGATACGCTTTTTACGGGCTCTTGCGAAAAACCCTTCTCTTGGTTTTTCATAAATTTTAAATTACTAATTATTTTTTTGAGCTTTTTACGATTATATACCTATTTAAAAAACTTGCCAAGGGGGGTAAAATCCGGTTTTAGATTGAAAGGCTAAAATTAAAAAATAAAAAACAAACCGTTTTTTAAGGTTGTTTGTTTAATTGTCTGTCGGTTTAAATACAGGATTTAAAGTGCCCTTTCCATCATTTATGTTGTAAATTCCTTCATAAGGGTTGAATTCTCCTTCGAATAATATCCTTATTTTTATAATGTTTTTTGATCCTGAAGTTGCCTTCAGCGCTTTTATGTCAGCTGTTTTCATTTTTACTTCTTTTTCCCCGTCACGTTTTACATTTATGACAATGGGTGTGCGATCCAAAAATAATTCTGAAATTTTATATTTTATGGGTCCGTTACTTACTTCTATTGTAGCAAACAATTTCTTACCTCCACTATTCGAATAACATAAAAATTATTTTTTTTGCAAGAGGTGATGTTATAAAATGATAATATTTACCTTGCCCATATTGTAAACAATAGCTTCAGTCGTTCTTGTGGTGGAAATATATTTCGCATTTTATGTCTTGCTTATGGCAGAAATCTTCAATGTCTTTTTCCATTTTGCCCCAATATTTGCTGTCCGAAAAATAAACGTCTTTGTGTCCTTTTAGAAGGTTGGGGTGATTAGCTTTCAGCCAATGTTCCGTATGTTTCCAGAGTTCGCCGGAAACATTCAGATTTTCGAACATATAATAGTCAACGCAGTGGCGTGTGGCGAGAATAATTTTTTTCCAGTCTGTAAGAAAGGGAAGAATGGGGCCGACAAATACGTAAGTCTCGACTTCATTTTTCTTGAGGGTTTCCAGCGCCTCTATCCTGTTTTTTGTCGGCGAAGCGAGAGGTTCGATTTCGCGGCGCAGGTTATCGTCGATCGTGGTGATGGTAATTCCGACTCGGCGGTTTTTAAATTCTTTAACAAGGTCTATATCGCGCAGCACTAGATCGGATTTGGTAAGGATTTCAAGATTTGGTTCAAGCGGAATAAGCTCTTTCAAAATCCTGCGCGTTATTTTATATTTTCTTTCAATTGGCTGATAGGCATCGGTAACGGAAGAAAGAAGAATAGTTTTGCCTTTATATTTTTCCGATTTTTTTGGAATGAGTTCAGGCGCATTTATCTTTACGTCTACGAATTCGCCCCACTTGATATTGTCATTCTGAGGCTGATGCCGAAGAATCCCGTTATGTCCTGCAAGGTTGCAGGATTCTTCACTTCGTTCAGAATGACGTGGATATTTTTGCGCATAGCAATAAAAACAGCAGTGCATACAGCCCACATATGGATTTATCACATAATCAGTTTCTGGCAGATTGGATTTAGTGATTATGGAATAAGCTTTGATTTTGGATATTTGGAGCATAGACTATTGCAATGAATAATATTTATGATTATTATTGCCATTTCAAGCTTGTCGAGTAATCGCTTTATAACGGTTTTATAATTCTTTCCGCATATGAAATTTATTAACTTTATTACTCCTTGCTGTTTTTTCTTGCTTTTCTAATAACTTCCAAACTATCAATAGAATTATAGAACTTGATTTTTTCGGCATCTTTAATATCAATCCACTCGGCGGCGCTGGCGTATTCCTTTTCTGACTCGCTGAAAAATTCTGTGGAGATTTCTCCGCTGGTGATTTCACAGAGGAAATATACCAGTATGGCATTTACGTATTGTCCTTTTGTGGTCTTATAAAACGAAGTCTCACAATGTACAACTGCTCCTTTCTCGACATTCATTCCGGTTTCTTCTTTAACTTCGCGCTTGAGTGCTTCTCCGATAGTTTCTCCAATCTCTATTCCGCCGCCGGGAAAATCGTAGCCGTCCCATTGTCTAGAAAGTAGTATTTTATTATCCTTGATGATAATGCCATATACTGACGGTCTAAATGTCAGCTCCGAGGAGTCAACTTCGTATTCCTTGTCATTTATGTCGTGGCAGATGATTTTATTATTTTTCATAAATTATTCTATTATATACTAGATATTAACAATTATGCCGAATTGGTTTCGGCATTTATTGTTTGTTTTTGTTTTGTCTTCTAGTTCTTTAATCTTGTGGTTCAAGCTCTTCTGGAAAAAAATCTCTTACGCCTTTATCAGTCTGTATCTCTATCTTGGGTCCGTTGTTTGTTTCTATGACTCTCAAAACTTCTCCTTCTTCGCCGAAGGTATCGGAATTCTCTTTATATTCTTCGGTTGTTCTTACGAGTTGACCTTTCTTAAAACCAAACATTTCTTGTTCTTCTTCTGTTTGCTCACTTGGATTATTTGTATTGTTCTCAAAATTTTCAAACATATTTTCTGGTTAATTTAATAAATAAATTATATAAAAGATTTTGATTGATGTTTGTTTCTTTTAGAATTATAGAGCAAATTTAAGATAAAGTAAAAAACATCGTAGCTCGTTAGTAAGTAGTTTCTATATTATTGTCTGTCTGTTTTGAGAATAAAAATAGAACACATTTAAGTGCTCTTTTTTTATGCTGCGGAGAGGGCGAGATTCGAACTCGCGGGACCCGTGAAGGTCCTCCGGTTTTCAAGACCGGTGCATTCAACCGCTCTGCCACCTCTCCATATAAATTGTCTCGATAAACTGCCGTATTTGCTGAAACCATCGGCAACACCTAAACAAAATAACATTATATTTTCTTTTTGGCAAGATAAAGCAAAAAATGGCCTTAATGCAACGTAAAAACTCCTGTTCAAAATCTGCATAAAGATGTTATAATCAGAATATAAAAATCAATGTAACAAGGTCGACAATAATATTAACCGATAAGAAAAATCTAGATTAAATTTTTAAAAAGCTAAACACAAGCTTATGACAAGAAACAAGAAAATAAGCATTATAATTCTGGCTTTGACTATACTTATTATTGCCATCTGGCTATTTGCCCAGCAAGCCAAGGCTCCTTCGGAAAACTGGACGATTAATA
>CAZKLR010000087.1:0-3541 GCA_964553695.1 uncultured Candidatus Saccharibacteria bacterium
CCTCGCTTCTTAAAAGTTTATTCATTTTTCTTTCCACTTTTTCCGTTCCAAATTTATCTCTTTCTCCTTTTTTGTTAAATATGCCGGATCCTTTGTCCACTATAAAAACTCTTTGCGGTTTGATCTTTTCTCCATAGATAAGTCTTTGATTGTCTTTGTCTGACTCAAGATATCCACTTTCCTCTTCTTCTCTTGTTTTTTTTCTTCCTCTTTTTAGCTTTTCAAGCTCTTCTCTTTTTTGTTCATCGATTCTGTCTCTGTTTTTTTCTGCTTCGGCCACAAACTTCTCCAACTCTTCCTCTTCTGAGAGCTCTTTTTGCTTTTTCTTTTCTTGCTCCTCTTCCCATTTCTTTTCTTCCTCGCTTCCGTCGTCAGGCCTGATTTTTTTGTTGTCCAACATCTTTTTCGATTAACTTTTTCATATTATATCACTTTATGTGTCATAACGTAAGGCAACTGGTAGCTATTTATAAAAAACTCTGTCTTCGTTTTTCAGATAGATATACTGAATATTATCGACTTGTTTATCTTTCAGTCCTTGGTCTAGCAAATAACTGAGATTTTTTGCCTGCTTTTCGGCACTTTTGGTTGTGTCAAAATATAATTTAGTATTCTGATCTGTAAAAGCTATAAGTTCCCGCGTTTTTGTCCCTTTTGTTTTATAATATTTGATTTTTAACTTCGTATTATGACTAATTTTGTTATTAATGTCAATAGCAAAGGCGATGAATCTATTATCGGAAACTGCCTCATTAAAAGCAATGGGAGGTAAAACGGTATTGCTTACCGATTCACTTAGAACAGCCGGTTTGTTGCCATCTGTGCTTGCATTTGAATTATTTGATTTATCTGCGTCTTCTGAATTTTCTTCTTGAACAATGTCAGTATTATCTGCTTCGGTCATTGTTTGTTTTTCCTCTTCCGTTTCTTCCGCAATTTCAACTTCCTCGGTTATTTTTATAAAATGTTTGTCTGAGTTGATCAATTCTTCTTCATTGGCGGGGGCAAAAGCTATTCCTTCTTCATTTACAAAGTAACATTCATTCCGGCACCAAATCAGGGCAGGATTTTTTTCTTTTATATCAATTTCGATTTTATCCGGCAGGATTTTTTTTACTTCAATGCTGTCTATCTCTGTAAACTTTCCAGATAAACGGGACTCAATTTCTTCATTGTTTAAGATGAAAAAGTTATTTTTTAAAATATAATTATATGATTTTTCAGACAGGATTTCTTTGGCAGCTCCTTCTATTTCTTCGTTGGATAAGCTGCTATTGCCTTTTGTGGTTATTGTTTTTATTTCAAAAGTTTTTGAAAATAAAAATAAATATATTAGAGAGCATGTGATGGCGATAGCAAATACGGACAATAATATCTTCTTTTTTGGGGCTTTCTTAAAGAAAGATACACGAAAAGAGCCGAAAGAAAATGATCTTTTTCGTTTTTTCTGCCATGTTTTTGCTAGTTTTCTATTTCTGATTCTTTTCATTAGTATCCTCTTTTGATTTTTCTGATTAATTCAATTAAATATGTGATGCTATATTTCCAATTAAGCGGCAAATCCTGACAGTGGACCAGGCTGAGTTCATATCCTCCGAATCCTTTTTTGAATTTGGAAAGCCCAAACCAAGGATGCTTGGGATTGTTTTCTACTATTCCATAAAAATTAAACTTCCTGATTCCTCTTTTTTTTGCTTCTTGAATTGCCCTGAAAAGTGTCAGATAAGAAGATGGCACTCTTGCATATTTTGAAGAAGAAGCGCCGTGATGATAAAAAGCTTCGTTGCCATAAAACACTATTATGGCGCTTGAAATAATTTCTTCCTGGTATTTTGCGTTGAAGATTAATATTTGTTTGTCTTCTTTGAAGCTATCAACTTCTTTTTTTATATAGTCATAAGAAAATGGAATAAAATGATGCCTTTGCACCGTTTCCATATGGATGGCATAAAAGGTCTTCAAAAATTCTTCCGAATCGTCAACTAAAATCTCAACTCCGTCTTTTTCAGCTCTGCGGATTAAATTTCTGTGATTTTTTTTCATTCCTTTAAGGAGGTCTTCTTCGCTTTTGCTGATGTCTAAAATCCAGGTAGTTTCCGGATGCATCATGTGAATAGGAGCATTTTTAAATCCCAGATCTTGAAATAATTTCAGATTTTCTTCGTTGTTCTCTAAGAGCGGACTGATCCTGATAAAGGCGGCATTATTTTCCATTCCTATTTTTTTTAGATAGTCTTTCAGCTCTTTCAGCATTTCTTTCTTATTGCAATCTTTTTTCATAATCGGGCCATGCGGCACAAATAAGAAAGTTCCGCGCTTTGCCGTTACTTTAATCACCAAAGCCACAGCCTCTATTGTTTCATTTTCTGAAAAGCCTAATCTCCAAATTTTATCTCCTGAATTTTTGTTAAACTCTCCCCAATTCCAAGAATGCAAAAAGGAATCCGGGCTATTTTGAATAATGAAGTCTTCCCAATCTTTTTTATTGTTTATTTCAAAAATAGTCATAACTAAAATGTTTAATCAATGTTGTTTATAAAATCTATCACTTTTGCCGCCTCTTGTTCGTGAATATTGTGATGGGTGGGCAGATTAATGCAATGTGCGCTTACTTTTTCTGCTACCGGACAGCTCCCCTTTTTGTATCCGGCTTTCTTCAAATTAACTTCAACAGGACCAATCGCTTGCGGGAACCAGTCTCCTAAGATTATATCTTTTTTCCCGGCCTTTTTGATTGTTTTTTTCTTATTTTCCACTTTTATTGTAAACCAGAGAAAAATGTTTTTTGCTTGTGACTCGGTTTCAGGAAGAATGATTTTTTCGTTTTTTATTTCTTTCGTGTATTTTTTTGCAACTTTTATTCGATGTTCATTGAAATAATCAAGCTGTTCTAGCTGGTGGATGGCAATTTTGCAAAGAGCATTTGGCATTTTTTTTGCAAAATCTTTCTCAGTTTCCCCTTTCTTTTCTGCGGGAGAATAGGCTTTATCGATAACGCCCAGTCTTAAAGCAAAAAACATAATCGCCCTGCCTATCCCAAATAAATTATAAGTATGAAGTGCTATAAAAGTTATAATCGGATGCAATAAAGTTTTTCTTATGTGCTGTGCGGAAGGAAAGTCCATTTTGTTTCTGATCGCCTCAATCTTTTCTATTAAATCTTGATTTTTTGCTATGACCATTCCTCCGGCGACAGATGAGACAACTTTGTCCCGTCCAAAACTGAAAAAGGCTGCATCTGCAAATTTGCCCGTTTTTTCTCCTGCATACTCGGCTCCAAGAGAATGGGCGCAGTCTTCAATTGTATATAAATTATGTTTTGTGGCGATCTTTTTAATTTCCTTTAAGTCGGCAGGATTTCCAAAAGTATGCTGAATGATAATCGCTTTAGTTTTTTGCGTTATGCTTTCTTCGATTTTTTTAGAATCCATATTGTAAGTATTTTCTTTTATGTCAACATAGACGGGTATTGCTCCAAATAGTCTGATGGTGTTGGATAATGCAACTGTTGTAAAAGCTTGCATAATAATTTCATCTCCTT
>CAZKLR010000088.1:0-3534 GCA_964553695.1 uncultured Candidatus Saccharibacteria bacterium
CATCTTCATTTTGCAATGTATAAAAAGGAGAAGTATAAAAATGCCCAAGGAAAAGAAGTAGAAAAACTTGTTCCTTACAAACCGGAACCTATGTCCGGTTTTGTTGATTTTAAAGTTGACAAATACTACAAATCGGATAACGAACTTTATACTGGTCAAGAATTGGCTGCTACGCAAAAGACAGAAACTATTATTGAAAATGAGAAAAAATATACAGTAACTTCTGCTACCAATCTTTTTGAAAAAATAGATATAGTTGACAATGGCAAAAGTCATTCAGAGCTGACTATTACGGAATCAAATGGCAAAATTGAGAGTATTAGAACGCCGCTTCTGGAAGGTTTTAGGATAGATCAAAACGGAAATGTTGTTTTTGATAAATCTTTTATAGCCAATAAAAATACATCAAAAGAGCAAAAAGCGGAGCCGTCTTTTGAAAAGAAATATAATGCTCAGCTAGTATCCAAAGAATTTCAAATTGCCGAAGCAGATGAAGCGGGCGTGCTTGTGGTGAAACCGGAGCAGGAAGTGTCGATGAAGGCGGTTTATAAAAATACAGGGCTGGTTGAATGGAAGAAAAATGTTTCACTTAATATCACGAATTCTTCCATGAATATTTTTTATAATAATTGGCTTACGCGTAAAAGGCCCGTGCTTGTTTATCAAAAAATTGTCAGACCGGACGAAATGGGGGATTTTTCTTTTCTGATAAAAGCACCGCAGAGCGAAGGGGAATATTTTTTTGAAGTAAGACCTGTCATTTTTTTAAATAACAGTTTTGAATGGCTGGGCACTGATAAAGCTTCTTGGCGATTTAAGGTTGAAGGCGAATTGGAAGAGACGAATTCCGAGCAGGAACCGATTGCGAATGATCCGGCGATCTCTCCCGATAGTAATTCCTCAAGTAATGAAGGGACCGGGGGAGTATTTGAAGAGACGGAAGAGGAGTCGGATGCAGATGATCCGGAAAACAAAAGCAGTCGGGTTTCTCGGAAAAGCGGCGGATCCGGAAGCCCTCAGGATGATTCAGCGGAAGATATGTTTCCAGAAACTTATATTTCCAATTTTCCAAATGAGCTGACCAATGCGGCTGATATTGGTTTTGCTTTCTATTCTAATTTTGATGGTGCACGGTTTGAATGCAAAATAGATGAAGATATTTTCAAGGAATGCACATCTCCGATTGTGTATAATAATCTGGGCAATGGAAGCCATATTTTTAAAGTGAAAACTTTTTGGAAAGGGCAGGAAGATCCGACTCCGGCAGAGCACAGTTTTGTTGTTGACAGGCAAGCTATGGCAAAAATAGAAAATTTGCAGGCGCATTCTTTAACAAGCGGAAAGGCGACATTGTCAGGAACTATACCTGAAACTGATATTGCTAAAATAAAAATATTCTATGCCAAAGAAGAAGAATATAATGCAACTTCTGCCAGCTGGAGCGCGATAGAAATTTCATTTAACGATATAACTTTTGAAAATAATATTTTTGAAATAAATCTGGAAAATTTTAATAAAGGCATAAAATATTATTTTGAAATAATAACTGAAGATTTTGCCGGAAACATTTCCGAGAGATCTAACTTGGCAAGCGTAATCATCAGTGATGCGGCCGATCATTTGCTCATTTCAGAATTCAAACTTTGGGGAGAAGACAATTTTATAGAATTATATAATCCGACTTTATCAGACATTGAATTGTTCGGATATTCTCTGCAAATTTTAAATAAAGAAAACGATAGTGTTTTCAAAATAAATTTTGAAAATGATGTTAAGATTGCTTCCAATGGATTTTTTCTTGTTGCGGAAAATGAAATTGCGAATAGCCTTGTGCCGGATTTAGTTTTTGCCAAGCCACCTTTCGGCAGCGCTTCGCAAATATATCTTGCCAGTACTGATTCTGATTTGTTTAATTCTGAAAATGAAGTCACGGAAACGATTGCCGATAAAGTCATCGATGAAATTGATTCGACTGCCGCTGATTTGAATATTTCTTTAGAGAGAAAAGCTTATCAAAATTCTACTTCTGATTTGATGCTTGCCTTGCCGCATAAATATAGCGGAAACAGTTTCGATAGTAACAATGCAGATGATTTTTTGGTTCGGCAGAATCCGGAGATGCAAAATTCGGCAAGCTTCAAAGAACCCCACGAAAGCCAGAAGCCGACAATTGAAACTCCCATTTGGAACGAGCGGAAATATTTTCAGGGCGAAGAAATAAATTTGGCGATTAATGTCTTGGATTTAGAAGACGGGGCGATTGCTTCCGGAAATATTGTATGGTTCATGGATAATGAATTCAAAACAGCCGGCGAAGAAGTTGTCTTGACCGGTCTTGCGTTAGGTAGGTATGATATAAGAATAGAAGCGACTGACAGTGACGGAGAAAAGGATTCAAAGGAATTTTTCATAGAAGTTATTTCGAACGGCTGGAAAAATGCGATTCAAGTGCCGGGAGCGGATTCATTAGAGTTTGATGCTTTTTTAGACTCTGCTGGAACGTCGCATATTATTTTTGCTGGCGAATCTTCCGTTTATAACGAAGGCGACTATGGCAATTCAATATATTATCAGAAAGAAACAAATGGTTTTCTTTCGGAATCGGTTGAAATTGTAAAATTGGACGATTACGGCATTGGCTCAATCTCCAGTCTTGATTTGCTTGTGGATGAAAACGGAATTATTCATATAGTTTTTACCGGCAATGTGAAATATGAGGATCAAAATTATCAAGTCTATTATCTGAATTCTCAAAATAATTTTCAAAATGGATTCAATGTATATTCAGGTTTTCTTGATGCCAAGATTCAGAAAGAGAATGATTTTATATACATAGCGGCAACTGATGCAAAAGATGATATTGTTTTTAAACAGCTTTCTATTTCAAGTGATTCTGTCCAGATTGTAAAAGGGGATTCTTATAATTTAGAAAATTCGCTTGGGCAGTTGAATTATGATTTCGCCGTGCAGGACAATCAACTGGCTTTTAATGTTTCATACTATAAGGATAATTCCGAAGTTGCGCCCGTGCAGTACGGAGAAGGTTTCCCTTTGTCCTTGGCGATGTCGGCTCATATTTATAATATCGCAGTCGGAAGAATTGATAATCTGGAAGGAATATGGTCTTTTGATCTTTTGGAGGAAAAGTCTTCTTACTATACAAGTTTGTTTTCTGATGGCAAAAATATAGAATATGGACTGAGACAGAATACTTATTGGGATGAAATAACTTTATTTGCCAGACAAGATGGTGTTTGGTATCGCAAAGATTTGGATTTGGATATTGATACCTTGGCTGGGTTTAAGAAAACTTCAGACGGGGGACTTTGTATTATGTCTTCAGCAGGCATTAATCGCCAGAAGATTTTTTGGCATTTTCAAGATGGGGATAATTTCAGAAAAATTGAATTATATGATGATGAAAATGAAAATACTGTAATCGAAAATCTGTCATATCTTATGAACAATAATGGAAAAGAAATAATATTTTTTTCTGTCTATTCATATGAAAGCGGACTAAATGAGATTTATTAT
>CAZKLR010000089.1:0-3488 GCA_964553695.1 uncultured Candidatus Saccharibacteria bacterium
GGGTAGCTACAGGGACTCGAACCCTGAATGAGAGGACCACAACCTCTAGTGTTACCATTACACTATAGCCACCAAAAATAACTAACAAACTATAACAGAATACAAAATCTTGACGTAAGAATTGTATAGAACTCTTATATGGGTCGTACTATCTATAGTTGCGGAATTCCCTGACATTCCATCCGGAATTCCGGTATAGCAGCATAAGCTGTAGTTATTTTTGTGGGTCGTGGGGGACTCGAACCCTCAACCAATTGCTTAAGAGGCAACTGCTCTACCATTGAGCTAACGACCCGTAGTGATTTCTAGATAATTCCTATACGTTTAAAAATTATACAGGAAAATAAAAACGATGCAAGATTGACTCAAGGCGACAGGCATATCTTTTTAATAAACAAGCTGTCTCTTGTGTGCCCCCGGCAGGACTCGAACCCACAACCTCTTGGTCCGAAGCCAAGCGCTCTATCCAGTTGAGCTACAAGGGCAGTAAAAAGCGCAACGCAAATTACTCAAAAAGTATAAACCAAAATTTAAAAAATATCAAGAGGCTGAGCTTGTGTTGGTTATATGACTTTTACGCCCAGTTTGGTCAAAATTTTATAGAGTTTATTGATTGGCAGTCCCACGATTCCAGTATGGTTACCGTTTACTTTTTTTACAAAAATCGAGCCGATCTCCTGAATGGCATAGCCGCCAGCTTTGCTGAAAGGCTCGCCGGTTTTTATGTAATCTTCAATTTCCTGGTCGCTGATTTCTTGCATCCATATTTCACTCAGATCATAGTCGGTAATCGTGGTGCCGCTATCTGTGTCGATAACCGCTATTCCGGTTACGAAATTTTGTTTCTTTCCGCTTATCTTGCGCAGCGCAATTCGTGCTTCTTCTGCGGAGTGCGGTTTTCCCAGATATTCATTGCCTAAAATCACAAATGAATCAGCTGCAATCACTATGGCATTCTTATTATTTTTTGCAACATCTTGCGCTTTGCCCAATGCCAGTTCTGTTGCCAGTTTTTCCGGCGGCGTGGAGGGATCCATCACTTCTTCGAAATTGCTTTTTTGGATTTCAAAATCCAATTTGATATTTTCCAGAAGTTTTTTGCGTGCCTCGGATCCGGAAGCGAGAATAATTTTTTTCATATATAATTTCGATTAATTTTTCTATTCCAGGGGATTGGTATGCGGATAAAGGCTTGGCGACTTATAATTGCTATAGAATGTTTCTTCCAAGAAAAGATTGCCGTCTTTATCATACACTTTTTGTTTCCACCAGGTTTTCATCGCTCCTCCGGTGCCGCGTTCATAAACAACCGGTCCTTCAGTTTTAACTTTTCTTCCGTCGCTGGTGCCATAGAAATCAAAATAGAGGTTATTTCCGGAAATTCTAGTTTGAATGAGAATGTAGGCGGGAGTGTTGTTGATAAAGGCAAGGTCGGGGTGCGGGGGGTAGATGGTGGCATCGGTTCCTTGCGGCGAGTAGTAGCTGACGGCATAGGCATGATTCTTTCTTTCGGTTATGTCCAGCCCAGCCTTGATTGCTCCGCGAAATGCGGTCGTGGAGACCTGGCAGAGACCTCCTCCATATTCCGGCACCGTTTTTCCTTGCTTTATTACAAATTCCGGAAGATATCCTTCTTTCGCTCCTACGTTGCCCAATATTTGGTTAAAAGAAAATTCATCTCCGGGACCGATTAGTACGCCATTGAATTTACTGGCTCCTACTGTAATATTGTGTTTTCTGCTTTTGCTCGAACCGCTAAAGTTTGATTCTCCGGTGGCAAGCAACGTTGTGATTCCCATATTATCTATGTTGTCCGTTGAGAGCTCCGGTTTGATTTTGCTAATTGCCAATTCGATGGAAATTTCAGCGGCTTGATTGCCGGTCGTGTAGTTTTTTGCTTGAAATATTTCTTTTTCCATTTTATCAATACTTTCTGTTATGTTCACTTCAATTCCGTCTTGGCTTAACGCAAAAACGTTTACTTTTCCGTCCTTGAATTCAAGCTGGGCATTGACCGGTTTGCTATTAATTTGGGGAACGAGGGAAGTAAGGTAATCGTTGACTTCCACTTTATCCAGCGCAAGGCCGAGAACCGGAGCCTTGGCAGATTCGGCTTGAACTGCAAAATCAATCCATTGCCCAAAGTCTTCTTTAGCCACTTTCCATAAGCTGGAATTATATTTCAGGACGATCTGTTTCTCGACTATATTTTTGGCGTTTTGAAGGGCCTGGCCGTTTGTGTCTTTTTCGATATCCGGCTGTTTTTTCACGAGCTCAAGTTTAATTTCTTCGTTCTTCAGCTTTTCAAGATTTTGCGCGATATCTTTTTCTAATTTTTTCTGATCGATAACCAGGCCTTCTGCGGCTTGTGCTGGCTCAAAGTCGGTTCCATTAAATTCATAAGAGAAATTTTTTACCGGAGTTTCAATTTTGGAAATTTCCTGCCATCTGGAGTTTTCTATAAGAAAATCGCTTTTCTTGACCTCATTTTGAAAATCAATTTTGTTTTGCAGAAGACTGGTTTGCTCCTTTATGTTTTCCAGCAGGTTGTTTTTATGGCCATAAGAAAAAACGTTTTCAATTGATTTTTCCGTATCGATGCTAAGACCGAGTTCCGCTAGCGAAACAATAAAAGTCTTATCTTGATAAGCGAGCTTTATGCCATCTTTGTATGTTTCCTGAATTTGGCTTTCCAGGTTAGTTTTGGCATCGGCTTTTGCGCTTCCGGAATAGGTATATCCGTTAAGGTATATGTTAGGGAAGGCTGTGTTTTTGTATTTAAAATTGTAGTTGGCAATTACGGCAAAAACGGCCAAAAACAGCAATGCCAACAGGCCAACGGAAACCAGGATTTTTTTATTTTTTTGCATAATTTTATTAATTTTCTAAACTTTCTTCTTGATTAAATTCTATCTCATTTTTTATTGCTTGGCTAATAATCATACCGGAAAATCCTCGGGATTTCAAGTAGTTTATCAATTTGAGGCGATTTTTATTTTCCTTCAGATCTCGTTGTGGCATAGTTCTAATCTTTTTTTGCAGGAGTTTTTGGGCAAGCTCTATCTGCTTGTTATCGTCTAGCGCTTCATTGAGCTTGTTATCGATAATTTTTTTGTCGATGCCTTTCTGTGCCAGTTCATGAGCAATGACAAATTTGCCTGCCGGCCGGAAATTTAGCCGGTCATTTATATAGCTTTCCGCAAAAAGTTCATCGTCCAGATACTTAAATCTGCTTAATTCCGCCATAGTTTTTTCTATGACTTCTTCATTAAATCCTTTTTCAGTCAGCCTTTGTTTAATTTCAAAAACAGACCTTCTGCGGATTCCTATGAGTTTCATTGCGAATTTCAGTGCTTCATTTTCTCCATTCTCCGGCATAAAAGCAATTTTATAATTATATTTTAATTATATCAGATTTGCACAATAAAAAAATGTCCTTGCGGCCATAAGGCTGTAAGGAATTGATTATATAAAATTATTTTTAATAT
>CAZKLR010000090.1:0-3316 GCA_964553695.1 uncultured Candidatus Saccharibacteria bacterium
TATTGCAGCACTAACCATCCCATGTCATTCCCGCGAAGGCGGGAATCCCGGTTATAAATTATTTGAAAGGTCTTTCCATTCGGGATTATCTTTCTCAATTAATTTTATTTTCCAATTTCTATTCCATTTTTTCAACTGTTTTTCTCGTTCAATCGCCACAAGTACATTCTCTGTCTGTTCTAAATATACCAGCGTCTTTACATTATATCTTTTTGTAAAACCTTCTACCAATCCTTTCTTGTGTTCCTGAATTCTTCTCTGTATATCTGATGTTACCCCTATATATAAAGTTCTTTTTTATAGCTTGCTAAAATATAAACAAAATAAGATTTCATACGACAGATTTTAAAAGGCACTGTTTTATAATTTTGATAGTATTTACTGATTGTTGTTTTTTTGAAAATTTTACCCGCTTGATTTGCAATGTATGCTGTCGTATTTTCTATACTCTTTGAATAATCAATGAAACATTTACCTTCATTCTGCTTTGGATCCCCGCCTTCGCAGGGATGACAATAAAAGCGTTGTTTTTCCCTTTCTCTTTAATCTTGATGTTAATACAAATTATTTATTCTCCCGCACCTTTTTTTACTTCTTTTATATTCCGGAATTTTGTCTCTAACAAGCTTGTTATGCTTCATAATTTAATTATCAGTTTCTATCGTATTCTGGCCAGCCTCGGGCAATTCAGAAAGTTCTGATTCTCCGATGGCAAAAATTAGTTTGCCTTGATATTTTTTCCTTTTCTGCGCCATCACCGCCAAAGCACAGCTACGATGTGAACCTTCTATAACAACAATTTTCCCATCTTTTAATCGCAGCGCTATAATTATGGACTCCGCCGGATAACCCTCGACCATAGATTTGATCTTGAGATTATCAAAAATATCAGATTGGTTTGCCATTTGCCCGAAAGTCCTGGCTTCCCCACCATCATAATGCCTTTCGATCCAGGTTCTAAACGGTCCGCCATACCAATTTGGAACAATCTCGCTCGGATTCTCAATTTCATATAAGCCCCACTTCGCCTCAGCGCATTTAAATCTTCTGGCATATCCCCTAATCCGCCAATCGGCCCAAGAAAAAAATCCCCGTTCTTTGGCGAGCTCCGTCCAATGAGTATCTTTTCCTTCGTTCTCGTACCAAATAAGAAAAATTTCCTCCCACTCGCATGGTCTTATTAATTTCATACTTTAGTCTATAGTTTATATTTAATATTACATTTAACAATTAATGATATTGAGTATCTTTTTATTATAAATACATACCAGAAGTAAAAAAGGAGCAGATAAAAATTAATCAACATCTATCTTCTCATATTCTCTTATCACTTTTCCCCAGGCTTCATGCAAGCCTTTTAACTCTTCTTGAATTTCGGGAAAGGCAGCCAGATCCCTAAAGTCGCGATCCATCTTCCCATATGACTTAAATTCACTTCCGTCTTTTTTATCGTCCATCGCCATATCAAAATATACCCAATTTGTCATATGACTTGCGGAATCGGCACAGGCAATTATTTTCGCCTCCATAGAGTTTGGCGTAACATCACCACATCGGTGTGCTCGCACACAATGAAGCACCTTACATGTCTTGTCTTTTGAATAACATTCCTTTTCAAGAAAGATTCGTGCTCGCTCCTCACCTCTTACTGCATGGTCTATTTCTGTCGGTACGGGATAATGTCCAAGATCGTGCAGCCAAGCCCCAAGAATGACAACTTCTTCATCAACTTCCGGATGCTTTTTTAGTATATAACGCGCCCACTTCTCCACTTCCGGAACATGTCCCGACAAACGATATGGATCCGAACCGAATTCATCAATCATTTGATAAAATTCCTTTTTTGCTTTTTCGATTATTTCAGACATGGTTTTTGATTAGATTATTTTCCGATTTGAACATATTCTTTCCATGCAAGATTGATAGCATCTTTATAAAATTCAGGTATATTGAGATTCTTTATCTCATCCAATTTAAACTTTTTAAATTTTGATTTTCCTCCTTCACTTTCCGTCTCAAATATACCAGTTTTAGATAACACTCTGCACAGATAAGATAACACCAAAACTCCTAACGATTCATCTTGCGAATCATTTATTCTGTGGACCCAGACATGGATAATTGCCATCACTTCGATTTCGAATCCTAACTCTTCTCTTAACTCTCGTATCAATGTCTCAGTCGGCTGTTCTCCTTGATCTATTTTACCTCCTGGCAGTTCCCATTCCTCCCGTTCGTTTTTTCTCAGCCAAACTGAATTGTTATCAAATACTATTCCTTTGACTGAAATTGGTATTTTATATGATTTCATATTTTTTTATTTGTTTTCTAAAAAAATCAATCGATTCTTTTTAGCAAATATGTCCATCCCGGTTGCCATTTCCAAGGCGCTGCCACAGTCTCTTGTAATTCTATCTTTTTAATCCAATGTTCTAGCCCGTATTGAGTTGCACGATGTCCAATAACCATTATTCTTTTACCTTCATAATTTTTTAACAAATCTTTCAGAAAATCTTTCATTCTATTTGCAGTCATCTCATAGCTTTCGCCATTCGGAAACGGAATTGTAATATGCTCAGCCTTAGCCGGCTCCACTTCCTTGCTAGGATGCTTAGTTAAATCGCCATAATTGCATTCACGGAGTCTGGCATCTTTGACAATTTTAATATTTCTTCCAGCAAAAGCTATCTCTCCGGTTTTATACGATCTTTGCAAATCCGAACAGAAGACTGCATCAAAATTATCATTTTTATATCTCTCGCCTAATTCCCCTGCTTGTTTCTTACCTAAATCCGACAATTCAACATCAAACCATCCCGAAGATATCTCGGCTTCGTTATCATAAGTGGTTCCGTGTGATTCAAAAATTATCGTTACCATAATTTTTTATTTTTTTTATCAAAACCCTATATTTAAATAAACTCCTGCAAAAACATAAGTCGCTTCATCTGATTTCTTATTAGTTTTTTATCTTAAGATCTTTATGAATCCTATTTTTTAATAAATGGCATTATATCTCTTATAAATTGTCTTTGCCTTTCAAGATTTTCTATTTCCGATTTATATTCTTTGTCCAAATTACCTAGTTGTCCTTCTATATATTCCATAGCTATTGGCTGATTTTTTATTTTACCAGCCTCCTCCTTCCATTGTGAGTAAATTTTTTCTTCTTTCCACCTTAAAATGACTGTTGCAATAAAAGTAATAAACCATACCATTATCAAACCGAGTGGTATCCAAATTATTAGACTTTCAAACATACTCGTTTCAATCATAAATCTAAGAATTATACCTACTTCCCACAGCACTTCTTATA
>CAZKLR010000091.1:0-1306 GCA_964553695.1 uncultured Candidatus Saccharibacteria bacterium
TATCGGAAATTATCAACAAGAAAGAAAATTTTGGCAGAAGCAAAGAAGGAAAAGGTAAGACGATAGTGATTGACTATTCTTCTATCAATATCGCCAAGCCGATGCATGTTGGGCATTTGAGATCAACTATCATAGGCCAGGCGCTTTATAATCTTTATGAGACTCTGGGGTATAAAGTGATTGGAGACAACCATATTGGCGATTGGGGGACGCAATTTGGCAAGATGATCTATGCTTATAAGAACTGGGGAGATAAAAAGACTATTTCCAAGAATCCGATCGAAGAGATGACCAAACTCTATGTGCGTTTTCATAAAGAAGCGGAAAACAACCCGGAACTGGAAGAATTAGCGCGCGCTGAAACCAAGAAATTACAGGCGAAAGACGATGAAAATATTAAGATTTGGAAATTTCTGGTGCGGGAAAGTCTCAAGGACGCAAACAAGATTTATAAGATATTAAAGGTAAAATTTGATTATACGTTAGGGGAAAGTTTTTATGATTCAATGTTGCCGGAAATTGTTGAAAGTGCAATCGATAAGAAAATTGCAGAAAAGAGCGAGGGGGCGATAATTATAAATTTGGAAAAGTTTGGTTTGCCTCCATTTTTAGTGCAGAAAACCGACGGAGCTTATCTTTATACTACGACTGATTTGGCGACGGCAAAGTATCGCAAAGAAAAATTTAAGGCGGATAAGATTCTTTATGTCGTTGCCAACGAACAGGCTTTGCATTTTGAACAGCTTTTTCAATCTGCGGAGATTCTTGATTTGTGTCCATCTGTGGAAATGGAGCATATAAAATTCGGAATGGTTCTGGGGGAAACGGGGAAAAAGTTCTCTACGCGCAAAGGCGAGACTGTAAAATTGGAGGAGCTTATTTCTAAATCCGTGGATTTAGCGAAAAAAGTTATTGAAGAGAAAAATCCTAATTTGAGCCAGAAACAGAAGAAAAAAATCGCTTGGACAGTAGGAATAGGCGCCGTTAAGTATAACGATCTTTCGCAAAATCGTTTGACGGACATTACATTTAATTGGGATAAAATGCTTTCTTTTGAAGGAAATAGCGCTCCTTATTTGCAATATACTTATGCGCGTATTAATTCGCTTAGGGAAAAATATAAGGAAGAAAATAGGCTAAAGGCGTTGATTCCTTTTCAGAAGGTTCACTTGGAGCTTTTGCGGGAAGAGGCTGAAAGAGATATATTGCGCCAAATGATTAAATATCCGGAGGTCCTTGAAAACGCGGCAAAGGAAAATGGTCCGCATCTTGTTGCTCTTTATATTTATAATCTGGCATCCAGCTA
>CAZKLR010000091.1:1406-3265 GCA_964553695.1 uncultured Candidatus Saccharibacteria bacterium
CATCTTTTGTGAAATATATAGGGATTCTTCGGCTCAGCCTCAGAATGACAGAAATTAATTTTAATATTTACATTAAAAGTGCTTGACATAAAAAGATTTAGTGCTAGAGTGTAAGAGATCAAGAGCAATCCTAAATGAAAGCCCACTAAAGCAGTCAAACTCCTAAAATAATAAATTGAGATCCTCGGGATTGCTCTTCGATCACTTTCTTTATATTATTCGGCTTCTAGCTGTTTTTTTATTGATAGAAAAAGGGGAAGGTGTTATAATAATTATGATAAGGTGGCTAATGTTCACTTCCTGGCGCGGCGAATATACAGCTGCGTTCCCACAAATTATTAGCGCGCCTTATCACTTCATCTTTTTTGATTCTATTGTACTCCGGCTTTGTTCGGTTTTTTTTGTGCCATTCTTTTTTGTTGACAAAATTAAAAAAAGAATTAAGATAAGAATGCCCCTACTGGTGGATTGCCAGAATATTAACATTCTGGCAATCCCAAACTATTACATTGAGCAACTAGCAAATAAGCGATGTTGTTCTTTTCATTTTTGTTGACTTTACCTTGATTTAGCGTTATTATTGAAGAGTAATCAGTTTATCAAGACTTTGTGGAATTCAGAAGAGATAATAATAATCGATTGTAAACTCTATTTTTATTTAATAGGTCTTTTTGTGAATACTTATTAAATAAAAGTGGGGTTTTTTATTCGTTGGAATCATCTGCTAACTAACATAATTTTATGCAAAAATATAGAACTCATCACTGCGCCGAACTGCGCAAAGAAGACGAAGGGAAAAGTGTTATTTTATCAGGTTGGGTAAATACTCGGCGTGATCATGGAGGGGTGATTTTTATTGATCTTAGGGATCGGGAAGGATTGACCCAGGTTACTTTTGATCCAAAAATTTCCGAAGAAGCATGGAAGGCGGCAGAAGAGATTCGCAGCGAATTTGTTGTGCGAGTGGAAGGAAAAGTTGCACTTCGGCCGGCAGATATGAAAAATGAGAAACTTAAAACGGGGGAAATTGAAATTGAGGCTTCCAAATTGGAGATTCTTTCAAGATCCAAAGTCCCTCCTTTTGAAGTAGTTGAGATCGAGGGGGTGGATAAAGCTAAAGATGTAAAAGAAGAGCTCAGGCTTGAATATCGTTTCGTAGACTTGCGCCGCAAAAAATTGCAGGATATGCTCCGTGCCAAGGATCAGTATTTCCAAGCTATGCGCAAATATTTTCAAGAAAAGGGATTTATTGAAATCCAGACACCGATTTTGGCTAATTCATCACCTGAAGGAGCGCGCGACTTTTTAATTCCTTCTCGCCTTTATCCGGGGAAATTCTATGCTTTGCCGCAAGCGCCTCAACAATTCAAGCAGCTTTTGATGGTTGGGGGGCTTGATAAGTATTTTCAGATTGCTCCATGCTTTCGCGATGAAGATCCGAGAATGGATAGGGCTTACGGGGAATTTTATCAGCTAGATATGGAAATGAGTTTCGTTGAACAGGAAGATATTTTTGATATTATGGAACCACTGTTTTTGGAATTAGTAGAAAAATTTAGCAGTAAGAAAGTTATGAATCTGGATGAAAACGGCAGATTTCGCCGCCTTTCTTGGAAAGAGTCTATGGAAAAATATGGGGTGGACAAGCCGGACTTGCGTTTTGATATGGAAATCAAGCCGGTTACTGATTTGGTAAAAAACTGCGGTTTTGCGGTATTCGCTGATGTTGCAAATAAAGGTGGCGTTGTACACGCACTCAAAGTTGATGGTGGTGCACAATTTTCGCGAAGTGCAATTGACGAATTGACGGAAATTGCCAAGGGCAAAGGCGCCAAAGGACTTGCTTATATTGTAATTAA
>CAZKLR010000092.1:0-3225 GCA_964553695.1 uncultured Candidatus Saccharibacteria bacterium
GAATAATCTCTCGGCAGGCCTACAGGCGGACAAAGAAAATATTGAGGAGGTTTTGTCCGGAATAGAAATTGATAAGAACGTCCGTGCTCAGGATTTGAATGTTGAAGATTGGTTGAAGCTGGCAGAATGGGTAAAGTTTTAGATTTTTATTAGGGTATTGACAAGAATGATGAAATGTGGTAGCTTCTTTGCAGGTATGTGAAAGTACATAAAAAAAACGTGTACGTGCCGAACAAAAGCGAAGGATTTTAGGAGGGCCTACAATAAGATCAATAATAATTTTATAAAATCCTTCGCTACCTAATTTTTCAATAACAATTTTCTATAATAAAAAAACGGGTTTTGCCTGTTTTTTTTGTTGTTTTTAAAAGTTAAAATGCCAATGTGTCTCGGAGTAGCGGGATTTATCCCGCGCTGTTATCATTGCGAATAAAAGGTTTTGTTTGGCTTGGGATAACCGCGCGAACTAAAGTTCGCTACTCCGAAATACAAAATATTCGCGCAAAACTATTGAAATTGCCACGCTTTGTTTCACTTCGCTCGCAATGACACGATGTAATGTTCAGTGGAGCGAACTAAAGTTTGTTACTTCAGAGTGCGAAACGTATCGTTCCGTTCTTGACATTAAGTTATTTTTATTGTAATATTTAAGGTCCGATAATGCCTAAATTCCGTCTATTTTTAAATAAATAGCGAAAAAAGATAAAAGAAAAAAGGCTTTATTCGGATAGTTATCTCTATGTTCATTAACAATCTATAATTACAGCTCTATGGATCTGATTTATAGAGTTTATAAGGACAATAAAAATAAAGAAATAAAAGAGGAAAATAGGAGAGAAAAGTTATGGCAAAGCTTTTAGAATTATTCAAAAATTCTTTGAATAGAGCAGCTTCTTTGAAAGAAAAAATGAGCAGAAAACAAGAGATTGTTCCGGAAGGAACATCTGTCGTGAGAAGAGTAGGTGCATCAGAAAATAAAGAAGAAAAGAAGCAGAAACCTAAAGGAAAAACAGGACGAAAAATGATTATTCCACTGATAATAGTGGTCATCATTGGCATTCTATTAGCTAGAGGAGTAGTCAAATTAGATATTCCAAAAATATTGACGGCTATTTTGATAGCTGTTTCTATCCTGTTTGCAGGATGGAAAATAATGGAAGCTTGGCAAAATAATAAATCTCTAGCAAGTTCAGAGCAGACTTCTCTTGCAAGCTCGAATGTTGGTACAAATCAAAAATACTATTCTCCGATTGGGAGAATGTTAATACCTATTGGAATCTTTCTGTTAATTTTGGCAATCTTTACCACTGGTCGATTATCAGACTTGTTTTGGCTTTTGTTTTGTGCCGATGTGGCTTGGGCATATTGGGGGCATATAATTATTGAGACAACTCAAGCTCCTACTGTCCAACTCCTAGGTAATAATAAAGGTCCGATTGGCCCCGGGTTGCACATTCTGTTAAAGCCATTTGAAAAAATAAAAAGTATCGATGGTTTTCCTGAAGAAGGTAGAATTCATACTAGACAGTTTGAACTTGTTTTATTTCCAAATAAAGAGCCAATTGAATTTGCTCATTCGACGGAAAAATGGATTACCATTTCTGCTTATGTGCATGTGACTGATTCAGATCAGGCCTCTTATGCCGGAACTTACGTTCTTAGTCAGGTTCGTAAATTATTAGAAAGCGCAGTTAGAATAGCATGTAAAGGAATGGAAATTGAAGATGCTATAAGTAAATCATCGTCCGATATAGCGGATGAAGTTTATAAAAAAATCAAAATTGATGCGATAAGAAAATTTGGTTTTGAAGTTGATTCTATTGTTCCAGTCGATATTGAATTGTCAGATAATACAAGTAAAAAAAGAGGGCTGGTTCAGGATTCAACCGTTAAGTTGAAAAATCAAGAGTATCTAAAGCAGATTGCTACAAAACAACTGGAAATTATGAAAATAGAAGCCCAGCAGAAGGAGCAGGAAGGCAAGGGGATAAGAAATCGTTTTAAAGCAATGGTTAAAGGTTCAGGACTGAATATAGGGGATGCTATGAGATATGACATTGAAATGGCTAAATATACTAATCCTGGTGGAGTAGATTTGAATATTATTCAAGCTGATTCTTCAATTAGCGCTGGTGCTGCAGCCCTTGGAGCTACATTCTTTTCGCAACAAGGGCAAGAAAAATTGGTTAAGCCAAAGAAAAAAAATAAAAAAGACACTCAAGAAACTACTGAAACGGGAGATATGAATGAACAGGAATAATCTTGTGTATATTATAATTTGGATTTTTGCCTTATTAAAGTCCTGGACACTTTCTCCAGTTTTGTCCCTTATTATATTCCTGCTTGGAATATATAAAATCTATGAAGTTTTTATTAAGGAACAAAATATAGATTTAAGACGGATAAAAATTGATAGGATAATAAAAATATTAAAAACAATAAAAGGTGTGATAATAAAATGGATCCCTGCGGCTATGGTGATTGTTTTGGTTGCCGTAGTTGCTCCACACTGGGGTAGTGAAAAACCTTGGTACGATTCCAGTCGGATCAGTATCAGCATCACTGGCGGTGATGACACTGATATTGATTCCCAATCGCTCATTTTTCAGGGAGATACTGAAGAATGGGATGTGTTAAGTGAAGCAGAGAAACAGAAATATCTCGTTTTTGTAGATACAAAGAACGAGAGGATAAAAGTTTTTAGCCGCGGAGATGACAGGATGACCCAGGCTAAAATAACGCTTCCTCGAGAGAATGTTGGATTCACACTAAAGTATGAAATTGATGGATCCGGCGGAATTCTTTTTGAGGCATCAGACATTTCAGATTCGAATGCTTATCCGAATCTGGAACGTTCAACTTCAAATAGCGGGATAAGTTATTATGAGTATCATATCAGTGATACTCGGTGGAAAGTGATAGGAGGAAATGATTATTTTGAAGAATCATATGCTTCCACTTGCGATCGCGAGGGCAGAAGTATGATTCCTTTTATCACCTTGTCTCCTTCTTATGGTCAAGAGATGACCATAGAAAAGAGGAGCTTTTTCTCCTAAAAACAATAAACATTGGCGGAGATTTATGAAAAATGAAAAATAAATCATAAATCTTTCGCCGTTTTTTTATGCTCGGTTTTGTGCTAAGACAATCGGACGATTTTTGTTCTTATGCTCAAGAAAAAACTTTTGTTGCTTTATCTTTTTGTGATATAATGATACTAAATCG
>CAZKLR010000093.1:0-1637 GCA_964553695.1 uncultured Candidatus Saccharibacteria bacterium
TGTGTGACAATATTAAGGCAAAAATACATTCCATATATCATATAGACATAAGCATATCCGGCCGGACCAAACATCACTTCGTTCCTTTTTGTCTTTCCTTTGGAAGCGTGGCAAGCCAAGTCTTCCTTTCCCATATACGCTTCGGTCTCGACAATCTTGCCGGCGTATAATCCATCTTCGGTTTTCCGATATAGAATTTTCCCTAGAAGATTCTTAGCGGTTTCTTCTGTGGTGCGGTTATAAAAATCTTCCTGTAAAAGTTTAGGCATAAACTATTTTTCTAAATCTAAAAGTTTTGATAGCGTTATGAACTCATAGCCATCTTTCTTTAGTGTGGCTATGATTTCCGGTAAAGCTGCCGAATCCAAGTGAGTTTTATCGTCCGGATTACTGCCCAAGTGCATCATGATAATTGCACCCGGAGCAGAATTTTTTAGTACCTTGTCGCGCACCGAATCTTTTGTCTGTCCGCCGGATGTCCCTTTCCATCCCAGAGAATCAACTGTCCATCGAATGTTTATATATCCTGCTTCACTGATAGTATCTAAAGTAATGTCGTTGCGGTCGCCATAGGGTGATCGCAGGAATGGTTGGAATTTTGCATCCAGCTTAGCGAGTGCATTTTCTGCGCCTCTAATCTTCTCTGCCATTTGTTCTCTGGTAAGATGAGTCAGATAAGGATGGTCATATGTGTGGTTTCCAATGTCTCCTCCGGTTATGATAATCTCTTTAACTTTTTCCGGATATCTCTCAACAAATTTGCCGGTTAAAAAGAAAGTTCCCTGAATGTTGTTTTCTTTTAGGATTTTCAAGATAGGTTCAACTCCATCAGCGTTGGCGCCGGCATCAAAAGTCAAAGCGACCACTTTTTGCTCCGTGCTGATTTTTATAATTTCTCTTCCCTTATATTTCTGAATCATTTCCGACCAGTCTTTTTCCTCTGTCTTTTCCGGCTCTTTCTCTGCGGTGTCTTCAGCCGTTTCTTTCTGTTCAGTTTGTGAATTTTTTGTCGGAGAATTATTTTGGCTACCGTTTCTTGTGATCTCGAAAGAATTGTTATCTTTATTTTTACTCAAAATAAAGAATACGGAAAACAAGGCGATTGCCAACAATAAAATAGTGGCAAGTCCTGATTTTGTTCTTTGTTTCATATGAGGTTTGGTTAATTGTTCTCCTTTTATTATATTTTTAAAAAGGTTTTTTAGCAAAAATACTGATATTGGATTATTTTTCGTTTTAATTTTGAGAGGTTGACAAAAACAAGAAAAGGTGAAATAATATCAGGTAAATTTTATAAATATAATTTTTATGAAAATAATAAGCACTGTGAATTATAGAGGTTTGTTATTGGCGATATTTACTGCGGTATTGTCCATTATTATGCCGCTTTTTGTCAATGCGCAAAATCTTTCAGTTACCGAAGTCAAGGTTGGCAGCATTGAGAATAATTCTGCAGTAATAAGCTGGAAAACTCCCAATGAGAAAACTGCAGGAATCATTTATGTGGGCGAGAGCGAAAATAAATTTGATATGACGCTTCGGAGCGACAGTTATGCCTATAGCCATCAGGTTACCGTTAAAAACATAGACAAGAATAAGACTTATTTCTATAAGATTGTTGTCGTCGACAAGGCAGG
>CAZKLR010000093.1:1737-3197 GCA_964553695.1 uncultured Candidatus Saccharibacteria bacterium
AAAAATACGGTTTCTAAAATCATAAGCGCGACATCCAGCGGCAGCAAGAGCAGGGCAAAACTTGAAATCACAGACATTCAGCCGATATCTTTTGACAGTTCTAGAATCTCGGCGCGAACTGCCGTCATAAGTTTCAAAACCAGCATGGTCGCAAAAAGCAAAATCTTATACGGCACTAATCCGAAAAAATTGACGGAAAAAATTATCGTTTCTGATTTTCGCGATTTTATGCACGAGATTGAACTTAAGAATCTAAAACCTTTGACCACTTATTTCTTTACAGTACAAGCTTATGACAGTTTGTATGGAAAGACTGCCATTTCCGAGCTTATGAGTTTTGAGACGGGTAATGTGCGTGTGAGATATCCGAGCGGATCGCTTGTTCGGGCAAAGGGCGACCAAAAAGTATATTTGATTTATAAAGATACGAAAGCTTGGATTGAAAATCCGGCAGTATTTCTGGGGCTGGGCTTTAAAGGAGAATGGATAGAAGATGTAGATGCTTATACGTTGGATGATTATGAAGAAATTAAAAGCATTAACAGTGCAAAGAGCCATCCGAATGGCGTCTTGATAAAATATCCTGGCAAGGCGACAGTTTGGTTTATAGACGGCAATCGCCAAAGGCCGATCGGTTCTCCCGAGGCTTTTACCAGAAATGGCTTTAAATGGGATAGAATTATTTTGATTACAGACAGCAGAAGATATATGAATGGAGAATACCTGAGCTAGCATCGCTCCGGTATTTTCTTTTTTGAACTAGTGAGTTATAATTTTTTTAAGTTATAATCCAATAGAAATAAAAACAGAAAAGAATATATAAAGGAGGGAAAAAAATAGATACTGTATTGTGCAGACGTTTCGTTTCAACGGAAGATATAATTTCTTTTCTTGAGATGCTGGGATTTTCCCCGGAAAAAATTGAAAAACAGACAAGGTTCTGGGATTCAGATGTAACGTGCCTTGTCTGCGGACGATGGCCTTTTATAGGTAAACATCAAAAAGAAAATGTGCTTTTAACTTTTGATTTGAGAGAAGCTGGGAATGAAGAGCTTCAGGAAGAAAAAAACTATATAGTAAACAAGCTGTCTATAATTGGCATAAATGTTTTACCAGGTATGGACATAATAACGGTTGTTTTGTCTTCGATACTTATAAAAGAGAAACTAGACAAAAAGGAAACTTTCTTGAAAAGAATCAAAGAAAACCAACCACAGCAGCCCACTCGCTTATCCCCCTTGTATTATCAATAAGCGAGTCTATTTTTTTTGTGTTAGCATAATCTTTGGACTTGTCTTTTATCAGCCAGTATTTAATTGGTTTAGCTATTATTGAGTAAAATTTTTTTATAACTTGGGATGAAGATAAAAAGAAGCAATAAAAAGAAATCGTCAATCAAACACATAAGATATATCGATTTAATAAAAAGGTATATAATAAACATATAATTAAATATAAAC
>CAZKLR010000094.1:0-2147 GCA_964553695.1 uncultured Candidatus Saccharibacteria bacterium
TAGGACGACAGGTTTTGGTCCTGTTAATCGGGGTTCGAGTCCCTGTCCCCGAGCATTGTTGAAAAATCGCAGTTTTTAGGGGTATTAGCCAGTATGTTGTATGGCTCTTTAAACCTAGAATAAGCGATTTTTTTGTTTTCAAGCTTAATGTTCCAAAGTAGAGTTTCAAGAAGTTCACGCTTTTGATACGGATCACGCTCAAAGAAAGATTTTTTGGCTCTGCTAGCGGTTAAAAAGATATCTTTGATTCGTTCCAAAGTATTTTCAGCATTAATATTTTTTAAGTTTGAGTTTTTAATTTGGCTCTCAAGCACCGTTTTGTCATTGTCTAATTCTTTCAATTTTGCCTCATAAAGACTCTGTTCTATTAAATCGGACAAATATGTGTCCAGCAGTTTTTTCTTCTTATTCTCGACAGCTAACAGCTCATTTTCAATGTTTGTCTTTGTGGTTTCTTGGTAATCAATATTTTGTAAGCTTTTTTCCTTGTAGGCTTCATAGGCTATTTCTATAAATTCTTCGTCAAACTTTATCTTTCCAAATTCTTCTGCTACCAGTTCATCAATGATTTCAGAACGCATATAGTTTTTATGGGCTTCGCATATTCCTTTTCCATTGGTGCAGTAATAGTAATTATGATTTCTTTTTATGGAAGCCGTATACATACAGCCGCAGGAGCAATTGATAAAACCCCGATAAGGGAAGAACAAAGTTTTTCTTCTGGGTCTGTTTCTTTCTTGAATGGCAAACTGGGCTTTGTCAAAAAGCTCTTTGGATATTAACGGCTTGTGGTTTCCTTTGTAAAACATACCGCCTCTTTCCATAATGCCGTAATAGAAAGATTTGTTTAACATTCTTTGAATAGTGGACTTTAAAACCTTCTTTCCCGATTTAGTCCTTAACCCTTCATTGTATAAAATATCAGATATCTCTTTGAAGCCATATTTTCCCGAAGCGCACAACTCAAAAGCCCTTATCACATATCCGGATAATTTTCTGTCAATAATTATGGTGTTATTCGCTTTATTGTTTTTGTATCCCAGCGGTGCGTGATTCGGCCAGCCTCCTTTTTCCAGCTTTGCCCGATTACCGCGTTTGACATTTATGCTTAAATCATCGGAAAACTTTTTAGACATTCCAAAGTCAATATTCATGATAAACTTATCGTCTGATATATCCTTGTAAATTTTTTCAAATGTTCTTATCTCTAAAATCTTTTTAGTGTCCACCATCCAAATCAGTCTTCCGCCGTCTACCGAATTTCTGGAAAGACGGTCTAATTTCCAAACTAACAGACCTATTCCCGGATTTTCTTCAATGTAATTTATCATCTCATCAAAAACAATTCTTCCCGGACTATGCGCCGACATACTTTCTTTGTATATCTTTTTTATTTTTAAATTTTCACGCTTTGCCAGATTTGTCAGTTCGCTTAATTGTGAATCGATAGACAGGACTTGTCTGTCTTCGGCTTCCGATGATTTCCGGCAATAGATAATGTATTCCATATTAAGAATTAATTAGTTAACAAAAAATGGGCGGTCCTGGCTTATCCAACACAATCGCTAAAAAGCAACTTTGTCGGCAGAACCGCCCATTTCAGGCGACAAAAAACGAAAAAGCTTTTTAGCATTTTTTTGTATTGGATAAGCATTTATAATGTACCACTAATTATCACTGATATCAAGCAATGTTTCTATATTATTATTCACTTCTTCATATTCTGTTAAATCATATCTTTTATACAATATCTTTTCGCACATCTCATTTTCTATTTCTCTTTCATATGGCTTGATAGAGGAGGGGATAAAATTTATTATAATATTTACCTTTTGCCAGTCGAAAGTCGTAATAGGTTTTTTAAGTCCTCGACTGGTAAAATATATCTTCTCTCCGCACAACCTTTCATCCGCTTTGGCTTTTGTCATATACTTACAGACATAAGAAGCAATATTTTTTACTTTGTCTATAGGTTTTATTATGAAATGTCCCTCTCCCCATAGCTCATTCATCTTGTTATAGATATTTTCTATAAAGGGAAGATTGAAGATTAAGACATGATAATGGACTCTTCCGCCAAACTCTTTCATATTGCCGTAATGGTCAATATCTTTTTGAAATTCTATTACTGCCACATATTTTAAATA
>CAZKLR010000094.1:2157-3104 GCA_964553695.1 uncultured Candidatus Saccharibacteria bacterium
TTCATTCACTATTTCATAATCTAGTCTTTGCTTGAACTTCTTGAATAGATAATTATATCTCTGTATGTCCATTTTTCCTTCTTTGATAATGTCCTTCGCAAATGTAAGGGTGAGAAATATCGGCTTATAGGGTCTTCCTTTATTGTCTTTCCATTGTCCAGTATTGGCATTGATAATTTGTTTGAGGGCGGACTGAGAATGTTGGGCGGACCTTCTTCTATTTTCAAGTTTCGCCATGCGGACTATTGGATCATTCATGTCCAAGTTTTTCTTTATTCTTTTTCCTCTTGGTTGGTCTAGCTGTCCATATTTTATAGCTTTGGCAAATTCGTAGACTTCTACGATATTGCCCGATTTTACGATTTTGGTGTGAGTTAGCATGATTTTAGTATTAATTAAATTCTGATTAAGTCTGCAATTAATCAAGTATAACTGCAGAGCGAGGAGACTTTGACGAGTAAGCGATATACTTCTTACCGGAGAGACTTCACCTGTCCTCCTGCGGAGGACTGCTCCGCTATTTTCCGGAGTACCGGAAAATGAAATGCCTCCGGTAAGGCGAAAATAGTTTTGACGAGTCTTTAACGTTTTTACAACAGGTAACGTTTTACCTGCAAAAAAGAACCAAAAACGTTTTTCTCTAAAAAGGCGTTTCCGGTTCTTTTTTCTTGTCGACAAAAACCGAACAAAAACGAGCCATAGAGCTTAAATATCGCTCGGCCTGTTGATCGGTAATCACTTCTTTATGGTTATTCAAAAAGTAAGCAATAATCCGTTTTTTAAGTTTTTGGCTAAATTTTTGTTCCATATTTTTTAAGTTCTCCTACCCTATATGGACGAAATTTCGCTTAAATAAAAAAATACCCTTGAATTGGGTATTTTTTGTTTATAATTTGTCTTTTTTTACCGGTGAATTTTCTTCCTAATTATTTTTTTCGATGATATCC
>CAZKLR010000095.1:0-3024 GCA_964553695.1 uncultured Candidatus Saccharibacteria bacterium
TTAAAGTAGGCAAGAAAGAACCACGGCTCCCCAGAACATTTCCAAACGGACAGAAGCAACTTTTGTTTCTTTCCCTTTATATCCTGCAGTATAAAGTTCCGCTAAGCGCTTGCTTATCCCTAATACGGAAACTGGCGCAGCGGCTTTATCCGTAGAGCTATTCACAAAACGTTCAACGCCATATTTAACGCAAGACGAAACTATATTTTCCGTACCCAGCACATTGGTTTTTATCGCCGCAACCGGCGACCGCTCCAAAAGCGGAAGATGCTTGTGCGCGGCAGCGTGATACACGATATCCGGACAAACTTGAGCAAACACATTTGAAACTAAATTCTTGTCTCTTATATCTACAAGAGAAAGATTATCTTCCATTAAAAGTGCGTTCCCATACAATTCCAACGACAATTGATAAAGAGAAAATTCGTCGTTGTCCAAACAATATACTTTTTTCGCCTCCAGCAACATAAGTTGCCGGACAATTTCACTTCCGATTGATCCCCCAGCACCAGTAACCAACACAACTTTATCTTTTATGAGTTTCTTGGCAGCAGGACTATAAATCGGCTTTATATCTCTTCCTAATAAAACATCTAAGATATTTTTTTCGCATATCAAACTTGTTGCATTTATACTAACACCTCCATTTTAATTTATGCTTTTGTTTATTTTTATTTTTAAGGTACATTTTTCCCCAACATTTCGATAATAACATAGATCGGTCCTTTTTTCAAGAACATTAAACAAAATTTAAAAATCCTAAAAATAAGTTAAAGTCCCCTTGTATTTTTATATAAAATAAAGCACATATTGATAATTTTTATTTCCGTTTGAAATCCGCAAAAATTTTCTATATCTTTTTGCGCCTCAGTTTAAGATTATAGTTCTTTTCCTGGGCGATACTATCAAAAATAGAATGGAGAATTTTTGCCTTTTCTTTTATATCCAAGCCCTTAGATTTATTTCTTGCCTCTTTAAGAGCACTTGATATTTCTTCTATTTCAAATATTGTAGCAACAAGACAATAGTAACTTTTTGAACGTCCTTCGTTAAAATCATCAAGCATTTTCCAGAGAAGCCCTTCCCGGATCTTCTGCGCTTTTCTAAATTCAGCCAGGCCGTATTTCTTGATAAAATTAATGTCATCTTCCAACTTTTGATAACACTTGAAAGAATCATACTTTTTACCCATTTCCCGATGTTTTTTCCATTTCTCGCAAGTCTTGCTCTCTTTGCAATCGCCGCAAAATTCTATGCTGCGCTTTACGGCACAATGTAAAATAGAGCAAGGACCGACAAGCCGCCAATCAGTTTTACATCCGTGACAACGGCTTTTTGTCTTCATGACATAACCGGGACAAAGGCGGCAAGAAAGACCGCAAACCCCGATTTCGGAATATTTGAATTTCATATGCTTATAATAGTATTTATTATGCGCTTAAGAAAATCTTTCTTATAAATTTAATCTATCCCGTCTTAAACGACCTTTCACTTACAATATACCTTTGGCTTTCAAGATAATTTTTATTTCCCCAGTCAATAGATCCGGCAATTATTCCAAAAAACTGGCCCATTTCATCCTAATACTACATTATCCTACTATCATACGCCCAATGCAATATAGCCTGGCGCTGTATAGGACGACAGGAAATATCCCCTTTATTACAATGTTTCTTAATTTGTGCAATATGACGAGCAATTGCTCTCCAGCGTTTTATTTGCCTTTCATCATCTGGGCATCGGCGACCCATATAATAACGGCAATACCACTGAAACCATCCGCGCGGATCCTCTTCATAAATCCACCCCTTCTTTCGCCACACAGAAAGCGGCTGACTTGCATTTACTCCAAAAAAATTTAGCCTGGGATCATGTTCATAATTGTCCTTTTTCTGAAACTTGGCTTTTTTAAACCAGTCCTCAGGAAACTCTTTCACACAATCACGCAGATACACGCCGCCAAAAACACCCAATGCCAGCATCTGTTTAGGAGTAAGTTCCGGCTTGAAACGCGGATCAAAATTTTTTCCCATAGGTTCGGTTAACACATACCTATACCCTCTTTGCATTTTGTCGTTCACTATTATAATCCTATTCTTCATAAACTTAATTCAAATTCCAAATAGAAAAATTAAGATAAGCGGCAAAACTTACCCATAAAAGATATGGCAAAAGAAGCCATGCTGCAAACTTAGAGATTTTTACAAAAGAAAGAATAGTAGCAATAATTGCAAGCCATAAGAAAACAATTTCAATAAATGCACCGAATGGATTGCGAAGGCCAAAGAATATAATCGACCAAAGAATATTTAAAACAAGTTGACCGGCAAATATACCCAGAGCGATTTTAACATTTTTTCTGTTCACGTCTTGTCTCCATATAAGAAAAAAGGAAATACCCATTAGCGCGAAGAGTATTGTCCAAACTGGAGCAAACACCCAGTTTGGCGGCGCAAATTCCGGTTTTGTAAGATTAATATACCAAGCGGAAATAGATGGCACGGTAAAGACCGAACCTATAATACCCGCAAACTCACAAATAACAATAGAAGCAACTAACTTAAAAATATCTTTTGTTTCCATATTGATTGAAAATTAAAGTTTATTATTTTTAATTTTTACCAATTGTTATAATTAAAATAGCATAAAAACTCAGTAGAAACAAACGCTATTCCACAAATACAAAAAATATCTCTCCAATTTAATTATATTGTTAACTTATTGCCAACTTAACCCCCCTGCCATTCAAAAAGGGATGAGCGCTAATCAACTTTCTCTTTTTATTTGGATGAATAAAAATTATTCTTCCAAAATATAACTGTCTCGGTCCACTTTATTGATTTCATACACACTATCAGCATCATAATTAGAAATAACCAATGGTTTCTTTTCTCCAGTATCACCCAACGGATTCAATTCATATATTACTGTGTCATTAGTTTCTTTGGCCAGAATCGAAGTGGTGTATTGGTCCATCTGAGCCTGGGAAATAATCTTGATATTTTCCCACTTGAGATGTTGATA
>CAZKLR010000096.1:0-3009 GCA_964553695.1 uncultured Candidatus Saccharibacteria bacterium
TAGTTTTTTGCGCTATATTTACTGGTCTTTACCTGTTTTAGTTGCGGATTAAATCAATGGAAATTGACCGGTGAGCGGACAAATTGATATAATATTCCTGTAGGGACAGACAAAAAATAGAACTTAAATATTTATTTAAAATATATGTGCGGACACAATAAATGGTCTCAGATAAAAAGACAGAAGGGAACTAACGATGCAAAAAGATCACAAGCTTTTGCCAAACTTTCCAAAGTGATAACTCTTGCGGCAAAGAATGGCGGCGATCCGGACACAAATCCTACGCTCAAAATTGCAATTGAAAAAGCCAAGCAAGTAAATATGCCTTCGGATAATATTCAGAAAGCAATTAAAAAAGGAACTGGAGAACTGGCGGGAGAAAGTGTTGAAGAAGTTCTCTATGAGGCTTATGGACCGGAAGGCGTGCCGCTCATTATTGAAGCGACTACAGACAATAATAATCGCACGGTTTCGGAAGTAAAACATATTCTTTCCAAGAACGGCGGTCGGCTGGGGGAGAGTGGAAGCGTTCAGTGGATGTTTGATCGTTTTGGGTACTTGGAAATTTCCCGGGAAGAAAATATGAATCTTGACGAAGTGGAAATGGCTGCGATTGAAGCTGGTGCCGAAGACGTAAATATTCTAGATGTTGTGGTCGTGATTTATGTTAAACCTGAAGATTTATATCGTGCCAAGGGTGAAATCGAAAAGGCGGGATTTTCAATTTTTGAAAGCGGTTTTGAATGGAAAGCAAAAAATAAAAATAAAGCCAATGCTGATTTAGCACAAAAAATTGAAGCTCTTTTTGAGGCTTTGGATGAACAGGAAGACGTCAACGAGGTCTATTCAAATTTGGAAGATTAAGCATTGCCAATAGTTATAAATAAAGTTAACATATGATTATTCTGGGAATAGATCCGGGAACTGCGACTACTGGCTATGGCGTTCTGGAGAGCGAAAATGGAAAATTAAAAATGATTAAAAATGGTTGCGTTTTTACCAGCAAGGATTTGGAAATGTCGGAACGGCTTGATATTCTTGGAAGAGAAATTAAAAATCTTGTCGGAAAATTCAATCCTGATGTTATGGCGATAGAAGAACTTTTCTATTTTAAAAATAAGAAAACTGTTATTTCGGTCGGACAAGCTCGCGGCGTTGCGGTTTTTATTGGAAAAAGCTGCAGTGTTGAGGTTCACGAATATACTCCTCTCCAGGTTAAGCAGGCAGTAACGGGATATGGCCGGGCTGATAAAAAGCAAGTCCAAATGATGGTGAAAAACATTCTCAAACTTAAAGAGATTCCGAAACCCGACGATGCCGCCGATGCTTTGGCGGTTGCGATCTGCTGTGCGTCTTCTATAAATTTTGAGAGGAAAATAAAAAATAATCATAAATAATAACTCTTAATTTATGTCCGAGTTAGTGCACTTCATTATGAGTCAGCACGTTGATATCAATACGGTATATCTTCTGTTGGCGCTTCCTTTTATAGCAACGCTCATTGCCGGTTTTCGCCAAGTAATCGGCATCAAATCTTTTGGTATTTATGCGCCGCTAGTTTTAACTTTTGCCTTCTGGGCAACTGACATAAAATATGGACTGGCGATTTTTTTAGTAATTTTAATTACCGGAACAGTCGCACGATATATTTTGAGGCAGACGAGGATTTTGTATATGCCACGCATGGCTATCGTGCTGACTATTATCAGTTTGGCCATTCTTGCGCTCATTACTGTTGGCGGGCATTTTCGCCGCTACGGGCTTTCTTCGACTTCGATTTTGCCGATTGTGATTATGATTGTTCTTATTGAGAAATTTATTTCCGCTCAGGTGGAAAAAGGTTTTCGTACTGCCATATTACTTTCGGTTGAAACTTTGTTCATATCGATCATCGGTTATTATGTGCTTGTTTGGAATGTTTTCCAAAGTTTTGTTTTGAATTATCCTTTTTATGTATTCGGCTTATTGCTTTTCGATTTTCTTCTAGGCAAGTGGTCGGGGCTTCGTCTTAGCGAATATTTAAGATTTAGGAACGTAATCAAACATGTTGACTCTGATTAAAAAAAGCCGTGGAATTTTGGGGATGAACTCGCGCAATCTTTTATATATCGGACCCAACAATTCTAAAAAGGCGATTGACCTTGCCAATGATAAACTTCGGAGCAAAGAGGTTCTGAGGTCTGCGGGAATTCCCGTGCCGGAAGTTTATGGTATTATTCGAAATCGCCAAGAGCTGGAAAATTTTAAATGGGAAACCCTTCCCAACAGTTTTGTTTTGAAACCTAATCGCGGAATGGGTGGTGAAGGAATCAAGATTCTTTATGGGAAAAAGAAAGATGGGAAATGGGTTTTGAGCGAAGGGCGAACGGTGGAAATAAATGATCTAAAAAGCCACATTCTGAATATTTTTGACGGATTCTATTCTCTTTATGGCGGAGAGGACATAGCTTTTTTGGAAGAGCGGGTGAAGATTGCCACTGCACTTAAACCTTATTCTTATCGGGGAATTCCGGACATTCGGGTCATTGTCTATAACAATGTGCCTGTAATGGCTATGCTTCGTCTCTCCACCAAAGAGTCCGGCGGCAAAGCAAATTTGCATTTGGGCGGAGTCGGAGTGGGAATAGACATTGCGACCGGTATAACCACTCAGGCGATTCAGCATGACATTATGACTGAAAAAGCACCGGATACTAAGCTCAAACTAAGTGGTATTCGTATTCCTTATTGGAAAACCATTTTGGAAATTGCCATACGATGTCAGAAGGCTTCCGGTTTGGGATATGTTGGTGTGGATATTGCTATCGACAAGGAAAAAGGTCCTTTGGTTCTTGAGATTAATGCCCATGCCGGTCTTTCCATCCAGATTGCCAATCTGGCGCCGCTCAAATATCGGCTGCAAAAATTGCGCGGTCTCAAAATAAAAAATGAAATCCATGCCATTCGTGTGGCTCAAGATTTATTCGGAGGAGAAATCGAGCAGGAAATTGAGGAAATTTCCGGAAAACA
>CAZKLR010000097.1:0-2998 GCA_964553695.1 uncultured Candidatus Saccharibacteria bacterium
TTTTTATGAAACTTTTGGACAATTAAATCGCAAGATACACATATTCTTTGCCCAAAGAATCAGAAAATCACAATCGGAAACGATGCAAGGAATAGATGATTTTGAAAATATCGAGGTTGTGCTAGTTGGTTTGGAAGATGCGATCCGGCTGGTACGTGAAAACAAAATAGTTTCCATAGGCTCGTCACTGGCCCTTTTGCTGCTCCAAGAAAAACTGAAAAGCAAAAACAATTTTTAACCTGCAATAATAAATGCCTCTATATCGCCTAGAGGTATTTTTAAATTAAAACCTAGCAAAGGTATATTTCAAATTTGATACAAACCAACAAAATCTGTATAATATAAAAAGAATGCGGTTTTTCCAATTAATCAGTTCTAAAATAAGAAGATGAAGGTAAAAAAAGTTTTTATTGCAAGTTCTCTGCTGCTTGTTTCTTTTTTATCCCTTGGAATAATTTTAGGAAAAATAAAAAGCGACGTTATTCTGGCCTCGATTCCAACTGTTAATTATACAACGCCTATCAATACCACTGGCGATTCGACAATTACTGCACCAACATCTACGGATTCTACTACCACCGATAATCTTACGTCTCTGGATAACACTCCTGCTAATACAGTCTCAACAACTGCTGAAACTATTGCCCCAATATCGCCTTCAGCGGAAACCGTCAATGATTCCACTTTAACGAATGTTTCAGAAACTGTTCCAACCGAAACAACCGCTACGACAGAAGATGCAACATCATCAACTGACAGTTCTACAGAAAATACCGACGCAACAAAAGATACAAATATCACCAGCACCACAGACAGCGCAAGCACAATTTCAAATTTAGAACCCGCCAATACGATAACTTCGACAGACACTCCGGTAACATCAGTTACTGATACCGCTGCAACTACGACCTCGCTGCCTTCTTCTGCTATTTCCAGCACCGCCACACAAACTCCAACAATTGAAAAAACAACAGCAGAAACTTCAGTTTCTCCAACAACGTCAACAGTGGCTCTCGCTAGTCCTACAACCGTAAATAACTCTCCCGCTCTCGTTTCCACAGTTTCTGCGAGCTCTAACCCCCAAATTTCCGCATCTCAACTAGATCTCTCTAATCAAATCAACGGACCAATAACGGAAAATAAGAAATTATGCGTAACCCTGAATCGGGGCGTAGACAATGTAATTTTTAGACTGAACGGTCCCACACAAAAAGATTTGACTACTTTTGAGCCGACACCAACCACATATTGTTCACGCCTTATTATAAATGACCTAGAGAGCGGTTCCTACAAACTGATTGTAATGGTTACCGCAGACGGAAAAGATATATCCAATTCAGTAGATATTGTAATTAAAAAAAATATAACCGAATCCTTGATCAAAACCGCCGCAGAACTTTTAGCGAGCGAATGCTCCAAGGCGGGAGCTGAAAATTTGGATAAATGCAAAGAACTGCTTATCGCAAAATATGCAGACAAAATAAAATGTCAAAATCTAAGCGACGAGGAATGCAAAGCATCACTAAAAAATACCTACACTGAAGCAGTAGTTGCCGCAGAAAAAAAATATGAAAGAATCAAAGAAAGGGCATCTGAAATTTTTGGCAAGGAAATGTCGATTGAAGAATTGGAAAATATAATAAACGAAGGAGAAGAAAACTTGGGAGTATCCGTTCCTATTAAAACCAAGCAGACGGCGGTAAAAATTTTAAAATCTTATAGCAATATAATTATTGATAAAGACAAAGGGCTTATACAAACTGCACCGATAGCGGTCATTATAGACACTGATGGAGACGGAATTCCGGACGAGACGGAAATCAGAATTGGCACCAGTCCAAACAAAAAAGATACTGATGGAGATGGCTACAGCGATTCAGAAGAAATTCTGAACGGATATAATCCGCTCGGCGGGGGAAAAAATGAAATAGCTTTGTCCCCTATAGAAAGAGCCATTTTGGAAAGCCAGACAATCGAACATCCTAAAACCAGCGGCGAAGAACAAAACACTTTGACTATCGAGAAAATCGAAAACAATGCAAAAAATTCCAGCAATGGCTACAATATCTCGGGAAAAGCAGAACCAAACAAGACCATAACATTATATATTTATTCCGATATACCCGTCATTACTACTGTAACAACGGATGAATTCGGAAACTGGGAATATCATTTCAAAGAACCTCTCGAAGATGGAACTCACGAAGTATATATAGCAATTAACGATAACACCGGAAAAGTTGTCAGCAAAAGCAAGCCCTTTGATTTATTCATTAAGGAAGCAAAAGCAGTCACCGCCCAAGATATGGCAAACATTAACAAAGAAAGCACTTCCGACAGCCTGATAAAATATTATATTCTTTCTGCAATCGGATTGACTATATTAGGAGTGATAATCTTCTTCTCTTTCTTTAGACAAAAAAATAATATTTCACAATAATGAAACTGAAACAATTTCTTATCGACCATCGTGAAAATCTTCAGCTTACATATGGCGTGTTCTTAATTGTTTTGATTCCTCTGCTTATAATTTGCAATACATTTTTCATAATCAATAGATACAACGAAAATACCGATCGGGACCTTCAGCTGAAAATGAGGCTTACGGGAAGAACTATCTATGCCGATTTGCAGGACGACCTCGCCAATGAAGTTAATATGCAAACAAAAATTGAAAAAATTGCCAAGAGAAACAGCGAACTTGAAAATATTGCAGTCCTAATTCCACAAGATGACAATTATAAAATTATTGCGTCCTCCAATAAAGAAGAAATTGGAAAAACGCTCACGTTCTATTTCTATCAAAATGCCTGGAGCCAGCCGGACAATGATGGCTTAATAACCAATTCGCTCTTGCTGGCAACTACGGAGGATGGCCAAGGATTGGGCCTTAGCTCGGAAAATAACGGGAGATTCTGGATAATGGCTATGCCTATGCGCGATTTGGAAGGAAATAAAAAAGCGATTCTTTCTATCAGAATGTCCTCGGAAATTGTTG
>CAZKLR010000098.1:0-2907 GCA_964553695.1 uncultured Candidatus Saccharibacteria bacterium
GAGGAATGCGGGCGGGTTTCGGACTGGGGGTTTTCGGAAATTCGGCGGCTACAAAATTATTGAATAAATCTCTCATATTTGTTATTATAATACTGCAAGCGAAAACAAGCAACAGTATTATGTTATCAATATATGGAAAGTAACCAACTAGGACAGAAAATCAAGAAACTACGGACAAAATTAGGTCTTTCTCAAGACGATTTTGCTCGTAAAGCGGATGTCCCCTATACAACGCTTACAAAGGTCGAAACAGGTGTCATCAAAAAACCTTCGGTTTTTGTGGTGAGTAAAATAGCCAAAGCTCTCAATGTTGATATTGAGGAGCTAATTAAATAATATGAGCTGGATTTTTCTCTCACTACTCGCGCCACTATTTTGGGCTTCATCTAATTTTGTGGACAAATATATTCTCGGTAAATATACAAAAGGGATTTTTGATTTCGTTTTCTTTTCAACAATAACTAGCTGGATATTCTTTGCGGGAATATTCATTTTTGCAGGAAAACCAGAACTCGATATTTTTTCTTTGATACCAATCGCAACAGGAATGATACTTATTTATTCCTATGGCTTCTATGGAAAAGCTCTCGAACAAGGTGATACATCTTCCCTTGTGATTCTTTTTAAACTCATTCCTGTCATTACTGCAATACTCGCCTTTACTTTTTTGGGTCAAACACTATCCTCAAATGAACTTTTGGGATTCGTGATTGTTCTAGTTGGCGCAACGATTGTCTCGTTTGAAAAAAGTAAAGGCATATTCATAAAGGGTTTCGGGATGATACTGATAGCGATTTTGATGTGGTCAATAATGACTTTGCTCATAGATTACGGGCTAACGAAAATGTCATTTTGGGATTATTTTATGCTCGACAATTTGGGTTCTGCTTTAGCAGGACTAGCAATGTTTATTATTCCGTCAATACGCAAACAAGTCATTGAAGGAATTAGAACTGCAAGAGCAGGAAAATACATTTGGTTTTCATGGAACAATGTCTTGGACTTTTTCGGTCAAATGAGTATCAAGAAAGCTCTTGCTATAGCTCCATCTGCTGGGTTAGTTACTGTTGTTATGCAGGTTCAGTCCTTTTACGCAATACTAATTGGCATACTACTAACACTCTTTATTCCGCACATTATCAAAGAGGATATTTCTACTTCTGTGCTGATAAAGAAATCTATCGGAGCAGTAATTATGTTTGCAGGTGTTTATATTTTACTGGTATAGCTATGGAAAATCAGATATTCACAATTGGATATACGATACCAACATTCGACACAAATCTCGTTGATTTTTACGATGGTAAGTCTTTGATGGATGCTGATATTCTATTGATTTCGCCTGATTCATTAGTGCCAAGAGGAGATTGGGTTAGCTTCACTACAAGCGATGGAGGTTGCTACAATGTTTCGACTTCGCAAGCTTACAAACAAAAAATATCACGTTTAAGAAAAGAGATTGAAGATTATTTAAATGCGGGGAAAAATGTTTTTATTCTTTTAACGAATAAAGAAGAATATCAGCTTGCCAGTAGCGTTTCATCGGAAAGAAAGGGGCAAAATACTTTTCATACGGAAATGTATAACAACTACGCTTTTTTGCCGATCAATATTGGCTCATTAACTTCCGCCTCTGGAAAACATATTGAATTTTCGGGAAATACAGTGTTTGGTGATTTTAATGAAAAATTCAAGAAAAGTTTGGAATACCAGCTTTATATAGAAAACGCAACAGGTGCACAGGTTCTTTTTACAGGCAAGGATAAAACAAAGATTTTAGGTGCAATTTATAAAGTCAAAAATGGAAACATAATTGTTTTGCCCTACATAAATTATGATGAGAAAAAGTTTACTGAAATTAAAGGCAAGGATAAAAAAGAATATTGGACAAAAGAAGCAACGCAATTTGGAAAATCTTTAGTTAAGGCACTTGTTGATATTGATAAAGCTCTCCGTAAAGGAGGAGATAAAACCCCGCCACCAGATTGGACGAATGAGACAGATTATCAATTAGCACAAGAGCAGATTTTAAAAAATGAAGTTGAAAAGAAAACAAAAGAAATCGAGAAACTGATTTTACAAAAGAATGAGCTACTAACAAAGATTGATGAAGAAATTAAGTTAAGAGATTTGCTATTTGAAAAAGGAAAAGTGCTTGAAACTGCAATCACTACCGCCTTGGAGATTTTAGGTTATAAGGCAGAAAATTATAATGACGGAAATCTTGAATTAGATCATGTTATCACCTCGCCAGAGGAAGATCGTTTTATCGGCGAAGCAGAGGGTAAAGACACTTCCGCAGTCAATATTGATAAGTTTAGACAACTTGCAGTAAATATTCAGGAAGACTTGCAAAGAGATGAAGTGGAGAACCCTGCGGTCGGTATTCTATTTGGAAATGGCTTTCGACTCACAAAACCATCCGAGCGAGCAGAACAGTTTACAACCAAATGTATAACTACAGCAAAATCTTCAAATTGTGCTTTGGTAAGAACAACTGACCTTTTTCGTGTTGCAAAATATATAAAAGAATCAGACAATAAAGTTTTTGCAAAAAGTTGCCGAGATGTTATAAAAAATAGTGTTGGGAAAATTGTTGATTTTCCAGCAATACCAAAATCATAGCCGCCGAATTTCCGAAAACCCCCAGTCCGAAACCCGCCCGCATTCCTCCCCAGACCCCTCCTGCGGGCGGGAAATCAGCCGAGGCAGGGCGAATCCATTCCCCCAGACAAATTGTTTCGCCCTGCCGAGTCTGCTTTAATCATTTGGATTTTGCTCGAAATATTTTCGAACTTTGTCCAACAAACACCGCACTAAGAACCTGTTATCGGCATGACCCGCATGCTTAAGATTGTGGGGCGACCCGATTACCTAGAAATTGGAATCTAAGATAAAATGAATTTA
>CAZKLR010000099.1:0-2879 GCA_964553695.1 uncultured Candidatus Saccharibacteria bacterium
TTTCTTTTATCTTCCCAGTTGGCTTGCAGGATCTGGCTACCCGAAGGATTGATCAAAGACAATGACACAGAACTTCCCACGATTTTCAAGTCCATTTCAAATTTCATACTAATTCCATCAATTATTAACTATTCCTCACTTTCAATATCTTCAGTTTCTTCGGTATTATCAGATGCATTATCATAGACTTTTTCTTCTCCCTTTACATCTGTATTATTTAAACCTTCCAGTTCTTTTATCTTATTCATAATTTCGGTATTGCCCGGGTTTAAATCCAACACCTTCTGAAATTCTGCCAGTGCCTCACTGTTTCTTTTGTCTTCCATATAAATTATACCTAAAATATAATGAGTATCAGAAAGCTCTGGTTTCTTCTCGGCAACAATGCTTAAAATAGCTGCAGCTTTTTCCTTGTCATCCAGATTGTAAAATATTTTTCCAATCTGCAAACCAGTTTCAGGGCTAATGCCTTTTTGTTTGGAAGCTTTTTCGACGAAAACCGCAGAGTTGTCTTTGTCTCCGCTTTCAAAATAAACAAGAGCCAATTCAGACAATGCATCAGGATAATCTTCTTTAAGTTTGACCGCTTCTTCAAATTCCTTCTTGGCCTCGGCAAGCTTTCCCGATCTCTCTTCTCCTTCCATAGCAAGATACTGAAGCATCAAAAGTTTACCGATTTCAGTTCGAGTAACGGCATTTGTAGAGTCCAATGCGCTGGCTGATCTAAAACTATTAATTGCCCATTCATCTGCTCCGTCCATTTTATATTCAAACATTTTTCTATAAACAAAACCACAATTCTCCCACAAAGCCACATTATTGGGCGAAATCTGCGTGGCTCTCTTTGCGTGATACAAAGCCTTTTCTGATTCGGACTGAATCTGCTTTAGAGATTCCTGATTGCTTACATCAGCATCGCCGACAAATCTTTGCAATCGAATTGCATAAATACTTGATATTTGAGCATGGTATTCGCTTCTGTAAGGATTTATGTTAGTTATTGCTTCCAATTCATTTATATCAAGATCATTTATATTTTTAGCGCTTACAGCATTCTTATATTTTGCTTCAGCCCTAAAAGACTGAATTGAAAAAATCAAAGAACCACAAGCTAAAACTGCGAAAATTACAATAACCGACAAAGCTCCTTTATTTTTAATACCTTTTTGCTTTAAATCCAAAACCCATTTTACGTCAGAAGGCAAACTCTTGCCGCCTACGACAATAAAAAGCAAAGCCCACAAAAATTTTATAACCGTTGTTTCCAAAAATAATAACTGGAAAATAAGTAAGAAAAATAGAGATGATAAGATAAAAATATTTCTCTTGTCTTTTTTGATAATCTGAAATGCCAAATAAAAAGTAAAAAATAACAAAAAGATATAAGATATAAATCCTGCAATCCCTATAGTGGAAAGCTTCTCAAGAAATTCGTTATAAGCCTTTCCAAATCTCAAATTCCAACTTTCTGTATAATTGAATGATGAATCTCGATACTTGGAAAAATCATAGTAATAAGTCCCGATGCCGGAACCCAGAATTGGGCTGTCCTTTAAACTCTCCATGGCAATATCTTTGGCAAATTCAAAGCCAACTACTTCTTTATTTGGATTGTTGCTATCCACGACTTTCATTTTTTCCTTGAATGTTTCAGACAAAGAAGATGATTGCAACGCTATTTCTCCCGATTTAATTTTATTGAAGTTAACAACACTGGCAGTAAGAACTAGAGAGAATAAAAGCAGAAATATAGGCAGAACCGCACTATAATGAGAACTTTTATTTTTGCTTAATAAGTTTCCCGCCAGCAACGAAAAAAGCAAAGAGGAAAAGAAGATCGGCCAAATCAGATTCCAGTCTATTAAAATCAATACACAGAGGGTTAGTAAAATATTTACAAAGTTGAAAACTTTAGCAATTTTATATTTATGCGCAGAAGAAAAATCATATAGAGAAACAAAAATCATTACCGACAAATAGATAGCCAACACCCTAATATCGCCGGCAACAAAATTAAATCCGACATTTTCTCCGTTCAAAAAAGGAAGATGGACTCCTCCCCAATACAACAGCGAAGAGAGAGCAACTACAAAAGATGAAACCGCAGAAATTTTTAGAAGACTGGCAATAACGCCCGCTCCCTTTTCCGCAATCAAATTAATCCCTAAAAAACAAAGAATGAAAAAACTGAAATAAAATATTACACTGTCCGAAAAGCTCCCATAAGAGCCTATAAAACTAGACATTCTATCAACACCGAAAATCGCAGAAGCAAAGATAACAGCAATAAAAATAAACAGAGGAATTATAATGGAAGATTTTGCAACCGATAATTTCTTTCGTGACAGAATACCGTTCAGAAACCATAAAACAAACAACAAGCTGGAGACAGAAACAAACAAAAAAGTTTTGTTAAACTCATAAGTCTCTACTGAAAACGGCAATATAAATATTGGCATAAGGAACACCAACAAATAAATTCCTATTTTAATTATTTTTTCTAAAATATTATCCTTATTATCTTCAAACAAATTTTTTCTTTCTGGAAAGAATGTATTCACTTTTTGATCTTCTTTAATAGACCTAAGATTCACTAAATTATTTTCGTTTTTTGGGGCAATCTTCTTATTGGAAAAAATTTTTTGCTCTTTTAATTCCTCCATATGAATAATTTTATTTTTTACTTCTTAACTCAATTGTATTTTAATATAGTTTTGCTTTTTTAACAATAATTTTTTATCTCAAAACAGCCTTACTCTTCTTTATATACCGGGATTGCCACGCTTACGCTCGCAATGAAACGATAAAATTTTATCTCTCCCGGAGTAGCGCAATTCATTGCGCACCTGCACCAACGAAATATTTTCACGGAGTAGCGG
>CAZKLR010000100.1:0-2825 GCA_964553695.1 uncultured Candidatus Saccharibacteria bacterium
TGTGTTGACAAAACGTCAAAAAAGAGTATAATGAAAGTATAAAAATATGAAGGGTGGCTCACAAGGCTGCTTTTTATTTTGTGTCATTTTGTTCTGTTCTTGCTCTTTCTTTATTAGCTAATTTTGTACTATGGAAAAATTGTTTGCTGTTCTTTTTTAACCTCGCCAATTTTAAGATGTAAACTTTTCTTATGTGAAACAAAAATAAAAGTGTTTTCTTATTAAAATTTAAAAACAAAAATGAATAAAAAAATAATTTCTATTGCAGCTATGTCTATGTTTCTCGCCGGTTGCAGTTTGACAATAGCCTATGCGGAAAATATAAATCTGACTACAAATGAAACCGAGGTAGTAACTACTACGACAAGCCAATGTACTGATTCCGATGGGATAAACTATTTTGTTAAGGGAATAATAAAAGACCAAGGTCACATTGGAACTTTTGAAAATTATGACAGATGTGTTTCTAAAACCAGACTTTTGGAATATTCTTGCAAGAATGACGCTTGGTATGCAACTTTTTATGAATGTCCCAAAGGATGCGACAATGGCATTTGTTTGGAAAAAGATGTAGAAGACGACGCAACGGATACTGAAGATGAAGACACTGACGAAGATACTGAGGTGACTGAGGTTGAATCGGATACAAGTACCGATGATTCTGATACAACAGAAACTGTAAACAGTATTTCTTTGCCTGATGGAACTCTCGTTAGACTTCCTGATGATCCTAAAGTTTATGTTATACAAAATGGAGAGAGGGTTTGGATTCGAACAGCAGAACAATTTAGAGCTTTAGGTTATAAATGGCAGGATATTAAAGTTATTTCTTCGGAAAAAATTAAAGCTTATAAAGAGAAAGTTGCCGAAGAGGCTAAGGTTGTTATAAATAAACAAAATAGAAAAGTTTATCGGTTGGAAAATGGTAAATTAATTTGGGTTCCTAGTGTTGCCGCTTTTAATGCCCAAGGTCTTAAATGGGAAGAAGTTACCGAAGTTGATACTGACGCATCGGAACAGTATCAAGAAAGCAGACTCATCAAAGATGAAGAAGGTAATATCTATTATATAACTAACAGCGGTAAGAAAATCTTAATTATTAGCGGTGAAGCTTTAGCTGCTTACGACAAAGAAGATACTACAGAAGAGGCCGTTGAAGTATCTGATGAAGTAGCTGATTCTATAGAAGATGTTACTTTGGTAAAAGAAGCGGAAGATACCAAAGTATATAAGCTTGAGAATGGTAAAAAGATTTGGATTAAAACTGCCGATGCTTTTGCCAAGAGGGGATTCAGATGGGAAGAAATAGAGGTTGTAGACAGTGATGTAATGAATTCTTTCACTGAAGCCCAGGCTATTGAATAAGAATAACGAAAGTTTATAGATAGAAAAACAGCCCGTTAGGAGGGGCTGTTTTTCGTTTTGTTCTTTGTAGATTTAAAAGCAGAAGGACATATTTTATTTAGTGTGCATATTTCACATCTGGGTTTTCTGGCAATGCAAACATTTCTGCCGTGAAGAATAAGGAGGTTTGAAAGTTTGCTCCAATCTTCCTTTTTGGTATATTCCATCAGGTCAGTTTCTATCTTTTTTGGATCTATATTGTAGGTAATTTTAAGCAAATTGGAAAGCCTTATAACGTGAGTATCCACTGCAATTCCTTCCTCTTTATGAAAAGCTTCCGACAAAACGACATTTGCCGTTTTGCGCGCTACTCCTGGGAGGGTTATTAACTCTTCCATATTATCGGGAACTTTACCATTATATTTTTCAGTTATTATTTTGGAAGCAGCTATTATATTTTTAGCTTTATTTTTATAAAAACCGGTGGAGCGGATGTCTTGCTCAAATTCTGCCAGATCGGCATTAGCAAAATCCTTTATAGTTTTATATTTTTTAAAGAGTTCTTGTGTAACCAGATTGACTCTTGCGTCGGTGCATTGTGCTGAGAGTATGGTTGCAATTAAAAGCTGATGAGGAGTTTTAAAATTGAGTGCGGTTTTGGGATCGGGATATTCTTTTTCTAAAGAAGTAATAATATTTTGAATGATTTGCTTTTGAGTGGGCATATTTTTTTAAAATTTATATCTTCGAATAAAGTATAGCTTTAAAGTTATAAATTACCAAGAGATCTTAATTGTTTTTAAATAACTAAAAACAAGACTCGTTGTCTTGTCTTAATCAATATAAGCAAAATGTTTGCTCAAACCTTTGTAGCTTCGTTTTTTTTGATTTTATGAAAATCTGCAGAAGCAAACTGATATATAATCTGAAATTATGTTGTTGTGGACCTGGCGAGAATCGAACTCGCGCCTCCGCAATGCGAATGCGATGTAATACCACTTTACTACAGGCCCGCAGTTTTACTTCTCAATTATACACGTTTTTTTAAAAAAGCAAAGATTTTAAGCTCCGATAGCAAGCTGGGCAAGTGTTATAAAGAAAGGGGTAATATAGGTCTCAATGAATGCTGCCAAGAGGAGCAAGGGAAGTATTATAAGAATTGCGAATTTCAGGCCGTCTGCCAATTCTTTTGTAAGGCTAACTTTTTTTCCGACAAGTCTTTTGACGGCAGTTTTTCCGATTTTAAATCCGATTGCGGCGGCGAAAAACATACAGGGAAGTTCTATAATGCCGTGAGGAAGAATTCCGGCGATAAAGATCAGCAAAGAACTTTCTGCGGAAAATAGAGAAGCAATTACTCCTGTCATAAATCCGTTGGTAATTAAAAAAGTTACAGAAAAAATACCGGCAAAAATTCCAAATCCGATTACGGTCAGCATAGCTTCAGCATTGTTTTGGAAAATGGCCAAAAAGGTTTCCCA
>CAZKLR010000101.1:0-2796 GCA_964553695.1 uncultured Candidatus Saccharibacteria bacterium
GCGTATAAAAGAAAGGTTGATGTTTGTCATCAGCCAGAAAGAGGAAATGAAATGCGTAATAAAAGAGCACCAAAAGGAGTCCCGAAAACCGCAGAAGCGGAAAGAAAAAGAAACGAGAAACAAGCAAAAGTAGCTAAAAGAGCAGAAAAAAATCAAGAGAAAAAGCAAAAAAGAGGAAAGTAAATAACTATTATGCACCCCCGTTCTCAGAGAACCTTTGTACCTAAAGGTTCTCCCCCACTTTTTATCTATTACGAACAAATTTTATATAATCAAAATAAATCCGCATTTGAAAACGGTTTTATTTTTTTATACGATGTAATTTTATTTATATCTTCAGAGCAGCAAACTTTATTTGCGCCGTATTTCGGAGTAGCGGGATTTATCCCGCGCTGTTATGCTCAACGGTTTTCTCCTGAAAAAATAATGTCATAATTATCAAACTCAAGAGGTCAAGACAGCGCTTCATCACCGACCAAGTAGCAAATCAAATTTCTGTATACACTTATTTTCATTCGAACATAAGAAAGTATCATTTTTATCTTTACAACGAACAAAAGAATTTCTACAAAAACTTCTATCACATTCATCGGCAGATTTAGTAGCACAATATAATCCCCACCCATAGACAATATAAAAGGCGATAACAACTATTAATAGAAATTCTTTCCACCCTAATCCAAGAGTTTTGTTTTTCATTCTTTTATAATGATATTTTAAGTTTATTTCTCATATGAATATTAAAAATTACGACAAAATCCCCTTAATAATCAGCTCCTCTGCCTCGATTTTTGATAATCCGCGAGACATTAAAGTTTCAAGCTGGCGGTTGTCCACTCCGCCCAAATTGGCCTCGTGCGTCACCCGTGCTAACGGATGCAGAACCTCGACTTCCGGATAAGCTTTCACCTTGCCGTTTCCCTGCAAAATTTCCGTGCAATCTACGTGGCCAAAAGCCCCGGCAGCCTTGGCGGTAATTTTATTATAAACCTCGGCCTTGGTTTCATCGCGCGCCGCAATGCGTGAACGCAATACCGCTTTGGCATTCTCGCCAGAGAGCACCGCCTTCTCGCGAATATTTATAATATCTTTTCCCCTGCCGCTTATTTTGGAAATAAAATCGCTGGAACTTTCCGCATCGCAGAACAAATCATAATCAATATCAATAAGTCCGACACGGCCGCCGATAAGCTCAAAATCAGTTTTGAAACGGGACCCCTTGCCGATTTTTACAGTTGCATGCGGATAAACTTTGCTAGTCCCTTCCTTGCTATGAATGTGCTTTTCAAAATAACGGAAAGTCGCACCGTCCTTAATCACAATTTTACCCTGCATCAGATGTTTGCTCGGATCCTTCTTTGGAAATATGCAGTGGCTAAATACGTTCATCACTGCACCTTTTTCAAGCGTAATGTTCATATTGATTTTTTGCACCTTGCTTTTATGAAGAATGCCGAAACAAAAATGCACCGGTTTCTTTATAACCACTCCCGGCAGCACACGCACATTTATATCCACCCCATCTTTCTGCTCTTTAAGCCCAAGTATCAAGCCTTCGACTCCCTTTGAAAAAAGAACTTTATTATTATCAATAAAAAGGCTGGCAGTTTCAGAATCTCCCAAAACGCCTTCAATCTGGGCAAGCTTAATGAGTTCATTAGTTTCCTTCATTTTTCCTCCTTTCCTTGTTAAAATTCTTTTTACGCGAACAAGTTTGGCAGCGTTTCTTGAAATATTCCGCCACATCTTCGCCCTTGCTTTGATCAATCAATTTTCCTTCGCATAACAAAAACGCTTGATCGGCTTTTTTTAGAACTTGCATATTATGGGTAATGACGATAACTGTTGTGCCGATATTTTTAAGATAGTTCATCACCTCGAACACATGTTTGAGCGCTTCTATATCAACCCCCGAGTCCGGTTCGTCGAGAATCACTAATCTCGGTTTCATACAAATAATAGACGCAAGCTCAATTCGTTTTCTTTCTCCTCCACTAAGAGTTTTATCAACCGCACGCGACAGATATTTCTCCGCAGAAAGCCCGACTTTCGCAAGTGCTTCAATAACACCTTCGCCTTTTTTGCCGGCTGCAGCCATAAGAAAATCTTCCACCCGCAAACCCTGGAACCTTGCCGGCTCCTGCCAAGCAAGAGTGATTCCCAATTTTGCCCGTTGAGAGATGGAAGCTTTCCTGATTGATTTTTCATCAAACAAAATATCGCCTGAAATCTCCCGATAGCCATCCAGTCCCATAATTGCATATGCCAGAGTAGACTTCCCTGCTCCGTTTGGTCCGACCAAGGCATATATTTTGCCCGCTTCGATCTCCAGAGAAATATTATCCAGCAAGTTTTTGCCGCCTTTTTCTAGAGTAAGCTTATTTATTGAAAGTATATTCATTATCCAAATAGGTTAATTATTTATATTGTAATTCTATCCGCGATAAAAATAAAAGTCAAAAAGAGATAAACATTTGCCATCTCGGACTTGATCTGGAATCTTTGTTATTTTATATCCAGAGGTAGCGAACTTTAGTTCGCGCTGAATTTCGTTTTTATTACAAACAGTAATATACCGGTCATTTAAATGATCATGCTACCAGCTACACGCTGGTACATCTGATTGATGGACTAGACACCTGCGACTGTAGGAAGTTTTATTAATTTATATGGGCTTTTGATATGTATCTATCATGCCTGACTCTATTTTCGCACGTTTATTCTTTTTTTGTCATTCCGGTCTCCGAGCCGGAATCCACTGTATATTTTATACGTATAATCCATATTTAGCTTTAA
>CAZKLR010000102.1:0-2788 GCA_964553695.1 uncultured Candidatus Saccharibacteria bacterium
ATAGATTATAAAATTGTTTTTCTATGTCGATTTTTCACAACAATCTTAATTCTTTCGGAATCGATTTTAGCGATCGAGCGATCAAAATTGCCCAGCTTGAAAAAGACAATGATAGGGCGAGATTATATGCTTATGGCCGAGAGAATATCCCGGAAGGTTTGATAGAAGACGGAGATATAAAAAAGCCGGAGGAGCTTGCAGCTTTTGTGAAAAAAGCTTTGGCCCATTGCACTCCTCGACCTGTTAAGTCTAAATTTGTAATCTATTCTATTCCGGAAACAAAAGGATTTATCCGGGTAATTAAAATTCCTTATGTAGAACAGGAAGAACTTGAAAGCGTCATATTTAATGAAATGGAACAGCTCTTTCCCATAAGCCCGGACGAGTCTTATGTTGATTGGCAGATTCTGGAGAATAAAAATAATAAAACCTTGGAAATATTGGTGGCCGCCGTTCCCCAGAACGTGGTAGATTCCTATTCGGAGGTTCTGACAATGGCAGGACTAAAGCCGGTTGCTGCCGAGATTGAGTCAATCGCCATATCTAGAAGTTTGATCAATGAAAAATGTTCTCAAAAGCCTGTACTGATTATTGATATGGGAATGGACAGAACAGGTTTTATAATCTTCAAAACTCCTACCGTCCAGTTTACGGCCAGTATCCCGGTTTGCGGCAAGGAAATAAATAGATTGATTGCGAAGAGAATGAACGTTGATGAGGATAAGGCCGAGGAGTTGAAGAATAAATGCGGGCTTAGTCCTCGAGAAGATTGTATTGAAATTTATCGGGCGATGGATTACAGTTTGAATGAGATGACGGGTTATATTAATAAGCTGTTGGGCTATTATCACGATCATTACAGAGATGAACCGGATATTGCTAAAGTTGTAATATGCGGAGGAGAATCTAAAATTGTAGGCGTAAGCTCTTTCCTGTCTTTGAAAATAAAAAAAGAAATAGAAAAAGGCAATCCGTGGATAAATATAACGTCCACTAATGCTAAATATAAAGAAATTCCGGTAATCTCAAGGAATGATTCTCTTATATTTGTAACAGTTTTAGGTCTTGCACTCAGAGGCTTGGAAGAGGATAACACCATTTAATCTTATTATATTATGATAAAAATAAATTTACTTTCTCCCTGGGATAAAGAAAATTTAAAATGGGAAAAAATAAATAATTTGGTGGCTCAAAACATTGTAGCGATTTTGTTCGTGGAAACGGCTTTTGTTGCAGTCTTTTTCTTCTCTGCTGAATATTTAAAGGTTGAGCAGAGTTCGGTAAGTTCACAAATTGCCAGTATCGAAGATCAGGTGGGGATTAAAGAGGTGAAAAAAATGGAAGCCGATCTCGCTGGATATAAGGAGGAGCTCAATACTATTTCTAACATTCAAAAAGAACATCTGAATTGGACTTTGTTGTTTGAAAATATTTCAAATCTCGTTCCTGAAGGAGTACGTTTGCAAAGTGTGTCTTCCCAGGCGGAAGCTGTGAATGATGATAAAAACAAAACGAAAAATATAAACAGCAATCGTTTTCGTATCGAGTTGGCGGGGAAGGCGAAAACCAGAGATGATTTGCTGGCCCTGGAGAAGAATTTGAAAAGCAGTGAAATGTTTTCTGATTTGGAATACAATGATTCCAATTATGTTAATGCTGTTGATGTGGATTTTAAATATATCTTTTACATTAACAAAGATAAATTATTAAAGTAGTTCTCTCGTTAATAAAACTATGAATCCATCTAAGAGAAAATTTTTTGTAAATTTATTAATAGCTGTTCTTTTAATCTGCTCTTTTTTATATTTTGGTAATATTTATTTAATAAAGAATATAGAAAATTTGAGCGCCAAAATAGTAGAGGACAAGAAAACTTTGTATACCTTGAGTATGAAGAATAAGCAGTCCAGTGAATCAAGGAAAAAATATGAAGAAATAAAAAATGAGGCGGATGGTGTGTTGAATGTTGTTGTAAATAAAGATGAAACCGTAAATTTCATAAAAGAAATGGAGAAAGTGGCGGCAGACAATAATATTAAACTTAAAATGCAAATAGTAGCAACGAATGATAAGGAAAAAGAAAAGGCCAGTAAATCTGCTATAAGCTATATATATTTCGATGTTACTGCCGGTGGAAAATTTGAAGATATTATGAGGTTTTTGGAAAGCACGGAGAATCTGAAATATTACGCGGAAGTGGAAACACCTAAGATGAGTTTTGGAGATTTTGACGAATATAATAAGGAAATGGTGATTTTAACTTTTGATGCAAAAGTCTATAAAAAATGAAAATAATTATTGGAAAATATGAAAGCTAACATCAAAATTGATAAGGAAAAAATTCGGGTGTTCTATCGTAAAATTTTCCAGAATAGGGGGTTGTTTTTTGTGATATTTTGGGGGATTATCTTGATCTATTCATTTAATATCATATATAAAAAAGCATACATTGAAATAACCTTTGTGGAATATCCCGTATATGATGGTTTTTTGAACATTAACAAAGAAACTGTTACTTTAAGGAAGATAACGGATAATATAGAGGCGCGCGAGGATGTATTTGAAAATGCCAAAAATCAAGAGTATGAAGACCCGTTTACTTTTAGGGAGGAGAATAAAAAAGAAGATGTAAGCGATAATTACCAATCAGCTCCTGGGGATGAAGTTTCTGCTGAAGCAGAAGATTGACTTTGAGGTTTTTTTCTGCTATACTCTCAAGGTAAAACTTTGCATGTCCCTGTAGTTCAGTGGATAGAACGGGAGCCTTCTAAGCTCTTAACGCGGGTTC
>CAZKLR010000103.1:0-1179 GCA_964553695.1 uncultured Candidatus Saccharibacteria bacterium
CAGCTTCCTGTGTCTCTTTCGCACTTTTTGTCTCAATCTCCCATTCTTGCATATGTATAATTTTATATCAGTATTATAGCTTAATTACAGCAAAAAAGACAGCTTTTAAACAACTCCTTTGCCTACAAGTAACGGACCAATTTGCTATAATCCGCACAAGACCTATAATATTAATAATTTAATTATTTTGCCCTCCTGCATGTCTCACCCTATAAACACATTAGAAAATCTTAAACAAAAATTCCAAACAAGGAAAACTATAAGATTCAAGCTCCTGCCTGTTAACATACATCCTGAAAAAATTCAAGAAGAAGAATTTGAAGAAGTCTTAAAGCAATTCATGGAAAATTATCTACACATAACAGACAACTTCAAAAAAATATTGATTGAAGAACAAGATGGCGCAAATTTGGACATAAAGATAAAACAATGTTGGATAAAGTCTTTTGCCAAACAAGAATTTTATAAAAATATAAAGAATCAGAAAAACAAATATTATCTTAATGAAGCGGTTTTTTTGAAAGCTATCTTCCAAAAATGGTTGGATGGCAATTCGGAAATTATTGATAAATTAAGAGAATTAAAAGACCTTCCGCATAACAAAAGAGGAAAGAGGGCCGACTTTTCCTATTGGATACACCAGATACAGACAAGGAATAATTTCCTTTTTGTTTATGAATTATTCGAAAATATAGAAGATGCAAATGGAGGAGAAATGGACAGCCTTATTTACAAGACAAGGAGGATGCTCGATGGCTGCAGAATCCTTCTTGAAAAGATAGAATCCTACCTGCTTCCCAGCCAATCTTTGGGAAAAGAAATGGAAAAAGTAAGCCTCAATTATTACACGATAAATAAAGAACCAAAATATTACGAGAACAAAATAATAGCTAAAGAAGAATTGTTGGAAAGAATCCCGAATAATATAAAACTCCCAGACAACATAACCAAAGACCTGTTTGCTTTTATTGAAAATTTGGAGAAAAGTAATAATGAAGAAGACAAGGCATTTTTAAATAGAATAAAAAAATCCGGACAAATCCGCGAATGGACATTAGCGCAAGCATATTCCGTTTTGAAATTTTATAAGAGCCAGCAAAAATCAAAATTTGAAGAATTTGTTTCCGGACTTCCCGAATATAAAGAATTAAAAAAACAAAAAGATATCAGCCTAATGAA
>CAZKLR010000103.1:1279-2747 GCA_964553695.1 uncultured Candidatus Saccharibacteria bacterium
GCCACGACATATCTGATAACGAGTTATGATCTGGAAAAAGAAAGAAAAAAGCCGAAAAAACATACGAATCTTTGGAAAAAGGCATGGCAGCAAGAAAAAAAAGAAGGGTTTGCGACGAGGATTAATCCGGAGATGAAAATAAGCTATGTAGCGCAAAGAACAAAAAACGCTATAAAAGATAAGGAAGGAAAGCGAGTTGCAAGAAACAGGATCATGGAAGAGCAGGCTTTTCTGTCGCTCACGATAACCGAAAACAACGATTCGCCCGCGCCGGATATGGCATTCGAGAGCAGAAGAAAGATAAAGGAAGAAATAGAAAAATATAGCAAAAACGTTGATTCCGTGATAAACGATTCGCCTTACGGATACTGCTATTACGGCATTGACCGGGGACAGACAGAATTGATAACGCTGGGACTGTTCCGCTTTGAAAATCATAATGTTTCCGTTTTACAAGAAAGTTCCGTGACAAGAATTTACAAAAAACCTCTGCCGATTACCATAGAAGCCTATGAATTGCCATGGGATAAACTATTTGAGAAAAAAGAATACACATCGGCCGATGGAGACAAAAGATATTTTTATGCCTATAAAAACATATCCATGTGCGAAGAACTTCTCGAAAGGAAAGATTTTGATTCCTGCATAGACTTGAGCTGCGCCAAATTGATAAATGGCAAGATAGTCATAAATGGCGACATAGCAACCTTGCTACGGCTTAAGGAGATTTCTGCTATGCGCACGATAACCGACGGCCTTGCCTGTCACAAATTTGCAGATGGCATTGTCAGGATGGACAAAGACAAAAACTACTTGTTCCTTAACCAAGAAAACAGGAGTGGAATCGAAATGAAGAAAATTTATCATTTTGATGACAGATTCGACGATATCATAGACCGCGATAATTTAAGAACGGAATTGCAGCAGCATCTGGACAAGATCAAGGAAGGGAATAAAAAGGAAGATATATATACCATTGAAAAAGTAAATCACCTGCGCGATGCGATATGCGCCAATGCCGTCGGGATTATTATATATCTGCTAAAAACGCATCCGGGAATAATCGTTCTTGAAAATCTTGATACCAAAAATAAAGAAAAAAGGCTTCGCGAGTATTACGTAAATGTCGGAAGCAGGATAGAAATAGCGCTCATCAACAGATTAAAACACATGAACCTCGTTCCTCCGAATTGCAAAGCTGCGATAGAAATGCAGGGCGATGGGACCAAAGAAGAAAGGATAGACCAGTTGGGAATCTTGAGATACGGCGAAACGCAAAACAGCAGCGGCAAATGCCCACATTGCGGACAGTCTACCAGCGAAGGAGACAGGAAAAAAGATAAGTTTGAAAAACACATCTTCCGATGCGGCGAATGCGGATTCGATTCTTCCCAAGAAGGAGACCACAAAGGACTGGATTTTATCCGCACCTCCGACGATGTCGCTGTATATAATCTGGCAAAAGAAG
>CAZKLR010000104.1:0-2698 GCA_964553695.1 uncultured Candidatus Saccharibacteria bacterium
ACTGGTTCCCGCAAGCGATTGGTCCTGTTGAAGTTAATTTGAAGAAAGCCGGATATAAAAAGGGAAGCTGTCCAGTGGCGGAAAAAGTAAGCGCACGTTGCATTAATCTGCCCACCCATCATAATATTCACGATCAAGAGGCGGCAAAAGTGATAGATTTTATAAACAACATTGATTAAATATTTTGATTATGACTATTTTTGAAATAAACAGTAAAAAAGATTGGGAAGACTTTGTTATTCAAAATAGCCCAGATTCCTTTTTGCATTCTTGGAATTGGGGAGAGTTTAACAAAAATTCGGGAGATAAAATTTGGAGATTAGGCTTTTCAGAAAATGAAACGATAGAGGCTGTGGCTTTGGTAATTAAAGTAACGGCAAAGCGCGGAACTTTCTTATTTGTGCCCCATGGTCCGATTATGAGAAAAGATTGTGACAAGAAAGAAATACTAAAAGAGCTAAAAGACTATCTAAAAAAAATAGGGATAGAAAATAATGCTGCCTTTATCAGAATCAGTCCGCTCTTAGAAAACAACGAAGAAAATCTGAAATTATTTCGAGATCAGGGATTTAAAAATGCTCCTATTCACATGATGCATCCGGAAACTACTTGGATTTTAGACATCAGCAAAAGCGAAGAAGATCTTCTCAAGGAAATGAAAAAAAATCACAGAAATTTAATCCGCAGAGCTGAAAAAGATGGGGTTGAGATTTTAATTAATGATTCGGAAGAATTTTTGAAGACATTTTATGCTATCCACATGGAAACGGTGCAAAGGCATCATTTTATTCCATTCTCTTATGACTATATAAAAAAAGAAGTTGATAGCTTCAAAGAAAACAAACAGGTATTAATTTTCAACGCAAAATACCAGGAAGAAATTATTTCAAGTGCCATAATAGTGTTTTATGGCAACGAAGCTTTTTATCATCACGGCGCTTCTTCTTCAAAATATGCAAGAGTACCATCTTCTTATCTGACACTTTTCAGGGCGATTCAAGAAGCAAGGAAAAGAGGAATTAAGAAATTTAATTTTTATGGAATAGTAGAAAACAATTCCAAACATCCTTGGTATGGGCTTTCCAAATTCAAAAAAGGATTCGGAGGATATGAGCTCAGCCTAGTCCACTGCCAGGATCTGCCGCTTAATTGGAAATATAACATTGCATATTTAATTGAATTAATTAGAAAAATCAAAAGGGGATACTAATGAAAAGAATCAGAAATAGAAAACTAGCAAAAACGTGGCAGAAAAAACGCAAAAGATCATTTTCTTTCGGCTCTCTTCATATATCTTTCTTAAAAAAAGCGCCAAAGAAGAAGATATTATTTTCCGTATTTGCTATCGCCATCATATGTTCTCTTATATATTTATTTTTATTTTCAAAAACTTTTGAAATAAAAGCAATAGCCACGAAAGGCAACAGCAGCTTGTCCAATGAAGAAATAGAAGGGGCTACCAAAGAAATCCTGTCTGAAAAATCATATAACTATATCTTAAAAAATAACTTTTTCATCTTAAACAACGAAGAAATTAAGTCCCGTTTATCTGAAAAGTTTACAGAGATAGACAGTATTGAAGTAAAAAAGATCCTGCCGGATAAAATTGAAATTGATATAAAAGAAAAAAATCCCGCCCTGATTTGGTGCCGGAATGAATGCTACTTTGTAAACGAAGAAGGCATAGCTTTTGCCCCCGCCAATGAAGAAGAACTAATCAACTCAGACAAACATTTTATAAAGATAATCGAGGAGGTTAAAATTGCGGAAGAAACAGAAGAGGAAGAACAAACAATAACCGAAGCAGATAATGCTGGCGTTATTCAGGAAAAAAATTCGGAAGATGCCAATAAATCAAGTGATTCTAGCATAGCCACAAACGACAAAGAATCTGCCCCTTTAAGCGAATCAACAAGTAATGCCATTTTGTCCCCCATTGCTTTTAACGAGGCGGTTTCCGACAAAAACTTTATCGCCTTTGCTATTGACATAAATAACAAAATTAGCCATAATACAAAGTTAAAAATCAAATATTATAAAACAAGAGGAACAAAAACGCGGGAGCTTATAGCTTTTACAGACCAGAATACTAAATTATATTTTGACACAACCAAAAGTGCTGAAAAGCAGGCAAAAAATCTTGGCTATTTGCTAGATCAAGGACTAAAAGATAAGCAAGTCGATAATATCCAGTATATTTATCTAAAAAACGAAGACAGGGTTTTTTATAAATAACTACTATTTGTCTTACGTTATGGCACATAAAGTGATATAATATGAAAAAGTTAATCAAAAAAGATGTTGGACAACAGAAAAATTAGGCCTGATGACGGAAGCGAGGAAGAAAAGAAGTGGGAAGAAGAGCAAGAAAAGAAAAAACTAAAAGAGCTCTCAGAAGAGGAGGAGCTGGAAAGGTTTGTAACCGAAGCGGAAAAAAACAGAGATAAAATTGATGAGCAAAAAAGAGAAGAACTCGAAAAACTAAAAAGGGGAAGAAAAAAAACAAGAGAAGAGGAAGAAAGCGAACAGGATGAATCAAACAAAGACAATCAGAAGCTTATTTATGGAGAAAAAGTTGAACCGCAAAGAGTTTTTATAATGGACAAAGGATCCGGCATATTCAATAAAAAGGGGGAAAGAGAGAAATTTGGAACGGAAAAAGTGGAAAGAAAAATGAATAAACTTTTAAGAAGCGAGG
>CAZKLR010000105.1:0-2684 GCA_964553695.1 uncultured Candidatus Saccharibacteria bacterium
ATAGTGGGGGAAACTGTGGCGGCGATAAGGATGGCTGGTATCGCAGAAAGCATAGGGCCGATATAAGGAACAAGTTCCAATAGGCCGGCAATGAGCGCGAGAACCAACGCGTAAGGCACGCCAATAATTGATAATCCGATAAAAGATAGAGCTCCTACAATTACTCCCAGCATCATTTGTCCGACAAACCATTGGCCAAGCTTCTTCTCGATTTTCTTTATTATCCGTATGCATCTTTCTTGTCTATTTTCCGGTACGACCGCTCGCATAAATTTTTCGATTCCATTATCTTCCAATGTCAAATAAAAAGAAATCGCAATAATGAGAACAGCCGAAAAAATTCCTCCTAAAAAGCCTAGAGTACTGGAAAGCAGATATGAAGCAGCATTTTTTAGAGCTACGCTTGCCTCTATTAGAATGTTCTGGACATCGGCAGCTTCTAATCCCAGGTTCTGTCCATTGTCTATGAAATATTTAAAATCTATCTTTTCGATATAGCTTGGCAAGCTTGTGGCCAGCTGTCCGATTTCGTGTGCCAAAGTTGGTGTGACGGCATAGATAATCAAGCCGACTACGGCAAAAGTAGAAACAAATAAAACTCCCGTTCCGAATACTCGCGGAATTCCATTTTTTTTCTGCATTCGATCTACTGCCGGTTCCATTATCAGGGCTAGAAGCACGGCAATAAATACAATAAAAATCACGTCTTTAATAAAATAAAGGAAAAGCAAAGTAAAGGTTACTGCAAAAAAACGCAGTATGCTTTCATAAGAAATATCAATTAGCACTTTTTCTTTTTTCATTTTTGAAATTAAATTTTTAATAATTTTTTAAATTTATTGGTATTTTTAAAAGGACCAATCATTGCGAAATTTAACCGTTCTTCAATGAAAATTTCTTGTGCTATGCGTCTTAAATCTGTCGCTTTGACTGCATTTATTTTATCAAACTTCTCTTGAGGGGTCAAAATTTTGCCGGTAGAAATTTCCTGAGTAGCTACAAAATCAGCGATTGAGCTTGACGATTCCAATCCGATGGCCATTTTGCCTCTTATATAACTTTTTGCATGTTCGATTTCTTCTTCTGAAATATCTTCTGTTTTAATTCTTTTAATTTCATTCAAAATAAGATCAATTGCCTTTTCGCATTTATTGTTTCCTACACCTGACTGAATAGTAAAATATCCGGCATCTCTGTAGCTGCATGCATAAGAATAAATGTAGTAGGCGAGACCTTCTTTTTCTCTGACAACCTCGTAGAGACGAGAGCTGCTATTGCCGCCCAGAATTGTATCTAGAACATCCAATACATATTCATCTTTATGTCCGGCTTCAAAAGCTCTAAAGCCGAGAGAGAAATTGGTTTGGTCGGTTTTTTTGTATTTTATAAATAGTTTAGGCTGTCTCTGCGCTTGCTGAATCTTATCAAGTTTGATCGGCTTTTCTGAACCATTGAAAGAAGAGAAATATTTTTTCATATCCCGGTCAATTGTTTTTTCGTTAAAATTTCCTGAAATAACTATGACTAGGTTTTTGGCAACATAATGCTTTTTATAAAAATTCACCAAATCTTTTCTTGAAAAATTTTTAACATTCTCAACCGTTCCCAGCTGGTCATGTCCCAGACTGTGCGGTGAATAAAGCATATCTTCAAAAACGGAAGGAATATTCCTCATAGGCGCATCTTCGTACATATTTATCTCCTCGATTATGGGTCCTTTTTCCGTTTCAATATCCTTTGGGCTAAATTTTGGGTTTAACAGCATATCGGAAATAATATCCATAGCTATTACCGCATCTTTTTTGCCGGTTTTTGCCCAGAATCCGGTATATTCTTTCCCGGTGAACGCATTATAAGATGCACCCAACGCGTCTAATTCCTTAGATATCATTGCGGCAGTTGGTCTTTTTTCTGTTCCTTTGAAAACCATATGTTCAATAAAGTGCTCAATGCCTTGTTCTCTCTCTTTTTCATCCCGTGATCCGGTGCCAAAAAGAGCCATTATAGTTACGGTTTCGGTATTTTTACTGTGAACTTTTATAATTCTTGCTCCGTTTTTCAGTTTTGTTTTTTTATACATAAGCGGTTCTTAAAAAAATCCAGAAGGCCGAAAATTAGCAACTCCTAAATTAGCTAAACCATAGCCCTCCGAAGTCGTTGTTGCGACAGAGGAGATTTTGAAGGACTGCGGTTTAATTAGAAACATCGCTAGTTTCCGACCCTCTGGAATGCATAAATTAATGCATATTATATTATCTAATATCTCTATTTTTTGTCAATGATTTTGATTTTTTTATTGTCTGTTTTGCCCGGTGTAAAAATCAAAGACCTCTTGCTCTTAAAGAGTGTAGAAGGTATAATTTTTATATTGAACGTAATGTTTATAGAATAAATTTTATGTATATCGGTAAAAATTTTAATTTAATAATTCTCTTTTTATTTATTGTTGCTCTGGGATTTTTTTTGCCGAAAAAATATTCTTTAGCTGCCGATATGACTTGGACGGGTACGACATCAAGCGACTGGGGCACGGCGACTAACTGGAGCACCAGCACCGTTCCGACTTTGGCAGATAATGTTATTATCCCTGATGCATCCACCACAATCAATGATCCCAATATCTCATTGGGGGCGGTATGCAATAATCTGACTATAAATGCGAGCGGCATTCTTAACGGTAATGC
>CAZKLR010000106.1:0-2634 GCA_964553695.1 uncultured Candidatus Saccharibacteria bacterium
AATATCCAGGTGCCTTTTCAGCCCGATCCGAATCGCGAGACTTATTGCAAAGAATGTCTTTTGAAGGTCAGGAAACAAATAGCAGAAGCTATCAAAGCTCCGCAGCCTGCCGCTGCTCCTATTTCTAATGCTTCAACTCCCCAGGCTATTCAAGTTGTCCAATCTGAGCAGAAAGAAGCGTTGCCGGAAAAACAGCAAGGCATTTCCTATACTGCAGAGCCTGTGAATGCTGAAACAATTTCTCAAACTGTTCAAGCTCCGATTTCCGAGCCAGCAGCTGAGATTATCAAGAGGGAAATAATTCATGAGAAAAAAACTGAAACTGTAAAAAATGAAGTCAGAGAAATTGTTGCGCCAAAAACCGAATCTAATAGGCTTGCTTATGATCCGCAGAAGATGATTGAATATTATGAAAGGAAAAAGCGCGCCCAGGAGGAGCAGGAAAGAAAAAATACCGTACAAGAAAAAACTGTAATATCGGAGGAGCCAAAAACTGTTTTGCCTGTTGCACCTAAGAAAGCTGCTGCTTTAAAACCTCAAAATGTTATTTCAAATAATACTCAAAAAGAAGCAAAAGAAATTAAAGCAGGGGAGGTTATAAGATTTGATAATTAGTTTTTTATGGAGATTTTTAATCGAATTGCTGAAGCGTTTCTTTTGGGGGTAATTGGCGGTTCAGTCCCCGGACCTGTGCTCACAGCTGTCTTCACGGAAGTTATAAATGGCGGTTTTACTCAAAGTCTCAAAGTGATTTTTAGGGCATTGACGGCAGAATTAATTTTGGTCAGTTTTATTCTACTGGTAGTTTTTTCTATAAATATTCCACAAGCTTATTTTTATGTTATTTCTTTGGCCGGCGCGGTATTTTTGGTTTACCTGGCTTCTAATATATGGAAGATAGAGAAGCTGGGAAGTGAAGGAGGAAAAATATTTAGCTTCCCCAGGATGTTTGTGTTAACATTGTTTAATGGAGCTTTTTGGATTTTTTGACTGACGGTTTGTGTGCCAATGGCTTTTGCGATCAGAGAACAAATTTTGGGAGGGCAATTTATTTTCTTGATAGCTTTTGAATTGGGTTGGCTTGTTGTAACTGCTTTTTTCGCTTTTATCTTTTCAAAGTTCAGGCTTTTTCTTTTTCGCAAAAATCTTGTTTCTTTTGTCTTTAAGACTTTTGCTTTGATTTTATTGTTTTTTGCCGGCAGATCTGTCTATGAGAGCGCAGTTTATTTTTTGAAATAGATTTTATTGACCAAATTCCGTTGACATACTCGGTCTAAGTTGTTATTATAACAGCAATAATATTTCTGTTTATGATTTTTTCAAAAATTCAATTTGCTTGTTGTTGCGAAGCTCCGTCCCAAAGATAGGTTGATTTTTCATATGCGCATATTATTATGAAAAATAATCGACTTGTCGAAGGGGGTCGGTTTTTTATTATTTTAGAATCTTTTATTAATTTTAAAAATTATGATACATAATAGCATATTGGATCTTATCGGCCATACGCCAATGGTAAAAATCAATAAGATAGTGGGTCCGGACGATGCGCAGGTTTTTGCCAAACTGGAGAAGATGAATGTTGGCGGATCTGTGAAAGACAGGCTGGCTCTTTATCTTATAGAAGATGCGGAGAAAAAGCACCCAGGCATAAAAGATAAAACTTTAATTGAAGCTACTTCAGGCAGTACGGGAATTGCATTGGCGATGATCGGAGCGATGAAAGGCTATAAGGTGGCGATTGTAATGCCGGAAGGCGTAAGTACTGAAAGAAGGAAGATTATAACTGCTTATGGAGCAGAGCTGATACTTTCGCCTGCTAAAGAAGGTACTGGCGGAGCAATAGCTCTAAAAAAGCAAATGATAGTCGATAATCCGGATAAATATATCGCCATCGATCAGCATGAGAATCCGGTGAATATTATGGCGCATTTTGAGACGACTGCGGAAGAAATTTTGCAAGATACGGATGGTAAAGTTGATATGATAGTCATTGCGGTAGGTACCTCCGGCACGGGAATTGGAATTTCAAAAAAGATGAAGACGCATAATCCTGATATAAAAATTATAGGAGTTACTCCTCAGATAGGAGTTTCCATTCAGGGACTTCGCAATCCGAAGGAAAAAAACAGCTCAAAGATTTTTGACGAAAAATATTTTGACGAAATGATAGAGATTCCCGAAGGAGAAGTTCCCATAGCTTACGAATTTTCCAGAAGATTGGCAAGAGAGGAAGGGATTCTTTCCGGAATGAGTTCTGGAGCCGCTATGTATATTGCAGCTAAAAAGGCGCAAGAGCTTGGCAAGGGGAAAACTATTATTACTCTTTTTGCGGATTCTGGCGAGAGATATTTGAGTACGGATTTGTTTGAATAGTAATTTGTGATAAATTTTGCTCATAATAAAAAGACAGGACTAAACCCGTCTTTTTTGTTGTTATGTTCATAGCTTATACGAATTTCAGAACTAATTTTCTTCCCCAGGAGAAACGTATCAGCAATGAGCATAAAGCAAAAATAATCGGACCGGTGTAATTATTTTGAGCAATATCCAAAATCGTTTCTTCTTTTCTCTTTATTGCAAGGATTTTTTTAATTTCTGGACATTCGTATTCAGGGTTTTTGATCTTTTTGGCTA
>CAZKLR010000107.1:0-2551 GCA_964553695.1 uncultured Candidatus Saccharibacteria bacterium
AAACAAAGATGTTAGAATAGAATAAAATAATAAGTTTTGTTTATTTTATGTCAATCAGACCTTTGGCCGATCGTATGCGCCCCGAATCTTTTGAGGAATTCTTCGGTCAAGAAAAACTGATAGGAGAAGGAAAAATCCTAAAAAAGGCCATTGAAGGGGATAAAATCCCATCAATGATTTTTTGGGGACCGCCAGGATCGGGGAAAACTACTCTTGCCAATATAATTGCAAAAAAGACGGGAAGCGAGTTCGTGGCAATGAGCGCAATAAGCAGCGGAGTAAAAGATCTGCGACAGGTGATGCAGAGAGCGGAGGAGCTAGGAAGGCTTGGAGGGAAAACCATTCTTTTTATTGATGAGATTCATCGATTCAACAAATCTCAGCAAGATTTTCTTCTGCCCTATGTCGAGCGCGGAACCGTAACGCTTATCGGCGCCACTACCGAAAACCCAAGTTTTGAAGTTAATAACGCGCTTCTTTCTCGCACTCGGGTTTTTGTGCTTGATAAATTGAGTATTGAAGATCTGGAAAAAATAATTTTGCATGCACTTAAAAATAAACAAAACGGACTAGGGAACGAAAAAATTAAAATAAATAAAAAAGACTTGCAGTTTCTTGCAGAGATGTCGGACGGAGATGCGCGCATTGCGCTAGGTATTCTGGAATTTGCGGCAGATATAAGCAAAACAATTGATAAGGCTGCGATTCAGGAAGCTTTGCAAAAAACCATAATGTACGACAAGTCCGGCGAGGAGCATTATAATCTTATTTCGGCGCTCCATAAATCAATGCGCGGTTCTGATGCCGATGCTTCTCTTTATTATTTGGCGCGTATGCTGGAAGGCGGCGAAGATCCTTTGTATATAGCGCGCCGCATTATTCGTTTTGCTTCTGAAGATATCGGTATTGCCAATTCGCAGGCGCTGACTCAGGCAGTAGATGCTTATCAAGCCTGTCATTTTATCGGAATGCCGGAATGCTCCATAAATCTTGCTCAGGCAGTGGTTTATATGGCAAAATCAAAAAAGAGTAATAAGCTTTATACTGCCTATAATACTGCGCTTGAAGATGTAAAGAATTTTGGCGCATTGCCTGTTCCGCTGCATATTCGCAATGCCCCTACTAAGTTAATGAAAGAATTGAATTACGGCAAAGATTATAAATATTCTCCCGATTTTGGCTATAAAGAAAATCAGGAATATATGCCGGAGAAGCTTAAGAATAAAAAATACCTTGATTTTTGAAAATATGCTAATATATATAGTGTAATAAGCTGTTAAAAACTAAAGCAAAAAGATGATTAATAATTCTATGAAAGAGGATTTGAAGGAAGCTTTAAAAAAAGCTAGAGAATCTCAAGGAGGGAATAGAAATATTGTCGAAAATTCGTCAGTTCTCAATTCTGATAATCAGGCCGTTGCCAAAGAGGTGGAAAAAAGCAATCCAGATCCAGTCGATGAAGTTTCCCGGAATCAAAATGAGCGAGCTTTACTAATAGAAGATAATTTGCAGCCTGCTGTCATTTCTGATCAATTGAAAAAGGAAAACGTTCAGGCGGAAGTTTCCCAGCCTGAACATAAGCCGCTGGTGAAAGAGAGTGTATTGGGAGAAAAGGCAAAAAAAATGCAATCTGCAAAAAAGAAGAAGTCTATATCTTTGCCTAAAGTTAAATCGAAAGCGCTCCTCGTTGCAGTTGTCGTGGTCATAGCTATAATTAGCAGTTTCGCTTATTTGCAGAATAAAAAAAATACCAACCAAGAGACTACCGTCAATAATAATGCGGCGGCTGTAGCTGAAAGCTCATCAGAAGATGAAAATGCGGAAGAAAAAGCGGCAATTGCTAATGACGTTCTCAGAAGAAAAAATTTGGAAACTATTACCAACACAACGATTGTTTATTGCTTAGAGGAAAAAGTTGATTTGCCGATCAGCCCGAACTATACAAAACTTAATGAAAATAATCCGGTTTCCGAACTGGTCAAAGAAGCTTTGAAAAAATATGAGAAATCAGAAGATCTATTGATAGATCCCAGAGAGCCTGATTTCTATTTTGCTTATAAATCTTCAGATGGCAGAAATATCGAATTTACTGCGCGCATGGAAGAAAAGAATAGCTTGTATTGCGAAGAAGAAATATCAGAAGGTTATTGCCTTTTCAAGGAGGTTCTATCAGAGGAGGATGTTAATGAAATGGGTGCTGATCTGGAAAAATATAAATAAGATAATTCAAAAATATGAGATGTCCAAAATGCGATAAAGCTTTAGATGAAATAAATATCGGCAAAATCCATGTCGATCGCTGTCCGCATTGCGGCGGAATTTGGTTTGACAAAGAAGAGCTTGGGGCGGTGGAAGATGAGCGCGACCATAACTTGGCATGGCTTGATTTTGATTTGTGGAGTGATGAAAATAAATTGCAGTCAAGCGGCCGGTTTATTGATTGTCCGCGCGACAAGAAACCGTTATTTAAAATTAAATATGGTTCATCGGATGTGATTGTGGATGTATGCTTGGATTGTCGTGGCGTGTGGCTGGATAAGGCTGAATTGGA
>CAZKLR010000108.1:0-2533 GCA_964553695.1 uncultured Candidatus Saccharibacteria bacterium
TTCTGTCCGTTTGGAAATGTTCTGGGGAGCCGTGGTTCTTTCTTGCCTACTTTAATATGGCAAATAGAGAACAATAGGCCGGTAACCGTAACTCATCCGGAAGTGTCACGTTTTTTTATGACCATACCGGAGGCTGCTGCGCTGGTAATCGAGGCTTCGTCTATGGCTGTTGGAGGGGAGACCTATATTCTCGATATGGGGCAGCAGGTAAAAATCATGGATTTAATTAACAGATATGTAAAAATAATGGGATGTAATTATCCTGAAATTATTTATACCGGGCTGCGTTCAGGAGAAAAACTGCAAGAAGAGCTTATCGATCCGAGCGAGATTCATATGCCTACTGAGCATCCGCGAATTACTAAGGCAAATGTTGATCAGTCGGGAAAAATAACTGCTTGGGACAAAATGCTGATTCGCGATCTTGTTGAAACCGCTTTGTCACCGAAAGAGTTCAAAAACAAATTACGGGAGATTATATATGGGATAGAAAATCGTAAAGTAGAATCAAAGGGGCAAAACAGAACTGAAGCTAATTACGGATTGCCGGAGTCGATATAATGAGAAAAGTTTATCTCATATCCTTACTGGCAGTTTTTTTAATTGCTCTGTGGGGATATGGGTATGATAAAAATGTTTCAAAAGAAGATGTATCGGTTGTAAATTTAACCAATGATTCTGAAAATCTGTTGCAAAACCCCAGTTTTGAGTCTCCAAGTCATGCATCCGCTGACAAATGGAAAAGTGAATATACGACATACGGAGTGCCGTCATATTATGTGACACCAACCGGTGCTGTAGATGGAGTATCGGCTCAGCAAATATATTATCGCGGGCGTTATAAGGAGTCTACAAAAGAGGGAAAGAAATTTGTGGAGATATTTCAACTGGCAACAAATATACATCCTGGAGACAGATTGAAATTTTCCATATATGTAGGCGGATCTTTAGTGGATACTCCTGCAGTAATTGGCATAGAAGGATTTAACAGTTCTCATGGATATGTCTACTTAAGTGAAGAAGACGCGTACATAGAAGATATTTCAGATGAACTTCAGCTTTATGAGGTGATATATACCTGTCCAAACAATACGGACTGTGTGGCTGTATATTTACAATGCCAAGAAGTTGTTGCAACATCTGAGATAGATATTACGGTAGACAATGCGCGGCTTGTTCGTTTGCCTCCGGAATATATTGAGACCGAGGAAAACGATTTGGATGATAAAGCGATATTAGTGATATCTTCCGTTTTTTTAACTGTTCCAAGTGTAATGATAATTTCGGAAACTGCTATTCGCATAAAGGGCCGGATGAAAAAATATAAATTTTCTGGTCAGAAAAATAGTGAATATCAGATATTAGTTCCCATTTGGGGCAATATAGAATATCTGGAGAATGCAGAATACTTATCGCAATACGGGTCGCACGTTACTTTATGCACTACCGGAAACGAATCTTTAGAATTCTATGAAAGTCTAAAAGCGCTGGCGGATAAATATGGTTTTAATATTTTTATAGATGAACCTAAATATCGTCAGGGGAAAAAACGAAGAACGGTATATGATGCACGGACAACATCCGGCAGTATGCGGGATACCATCATTCGGAATGTTTTGAAAAAAGTATCAGCACCGTATGTTGTTACATTGGATGCGGATTCTATTACCGATGAAAATATTTCTTCACTTGTCGGAGAACTCGAATATCGGCAGATGGATATAGTTTCAATCCGAATAGTGCCGAGCAACAGAGAGGCTTCTTTGCTGACCAAGCTTCAGACGTTCGAATATGAGGTTGCGATGGATTTTAGATATTTGTGTCCTTGGCTGATCTCAGGAGCTTGTCATGCCGCCAAAACTGACGTGCTAGAAAAAATAATGGACCGACATTCCTTATTTTTTCAGGGCAATGATGTGGAGATTGGCCTATTAGCCAAGACGATGGGGTATAAAGTTGGGCACATTCCCTTTATTGTCAGAACGGCCGTGCCTGATGATTTAATATCATGGACTAGACAAAGGCTGGCTTGGGCAGGCGGGGAATTCAGACTTTATATAGTTAATTTTAAATTTATCAGCAGGCATCCGTTGTTTTGGTTTTACGGGGCTATAATAGCAATAGGACTTTTCCCTCTTAGATGGATGGCTTTGTATGTTTTGACTCCAAGTTTGTTTGTCATATTGGGGTTTTATGTGATGCTGACTCTATATACCCACTGGAAAAACAGGAACCGCTGGCTATTCTTGATGCCGTTATATACGCTTTTCATTTCAGTGGTAATGCAGCCGCTAGGAGTGATTTGGTATTTTTATATGGCTAGGAAGGATAGAAACTATGGAATTATAAAAATATAAAACAAAAATAAATTTTACCAACAATAAAAATTCCAACAGAGGTGAAAAAAATTAACAAGCCTCTGTTTTTTTTGCAGGCAGAAATTCTTAGATATTTTGAGCTGTAAATTTACCTCGCATTATTTCTGTTTTTATGGTATAATAAAAATGTAATATTTTATAATTTATTATGAAAC
>CAZKLR010000109.1:0-2495 GCA_964553695.1 uncultured Candidatus Saccharibacteria bacterium
AGCGCATAAAAGTTACATTTCTCGGAGTAGCGGGATTTATCCCGCGCGGCTATTTTCGCAACTATTTTAAAATAGTAAAAATTATTCTATCTCAACTCCCTTTCCTCTTGTTAAAACTTTCTACTGTATTATAATTGAGGCAGTAAGGTATGAAAATGTCTTATTTTTACTATTCAATTAAAGAAATACAATGACAAAAATAAAGAAGGCCATTATCCCTGTAGCAGGATTCGGGACCAGGTTTCTTCCGGCAACCAAGGCCCAGCCTAAAGAAATGCTTCCTATAGTGGACAAACCAATCATTCAGTATCTCGTGGAAGAGGCTGTTTCGGCTGGAATTGAGGAAATTATTTTCGTTACCGGTCGAGGCAAGAGAGCAATAGAGGACCATTTTGATGATTCTTTTGAGCTGGAGCATACCTTGGTGGAAAAGAACAAATTGGATAAACTTCAGGCAATTTACAAAATTTCCAATATGGCCAAGTTTACTTTTGTTCGTCAGCCAAAACCTCTAGGAGACGGAGACGCTCTTCTCAGGGCCAGACATTTGGTTGGTGATGAACCGGTAGCGGTGCTTTTTGGAGATGATATAGTAGATGCAGAAAAGCCTTGTATCGGCCAGCTTATGGATGTTTTTTATAAATATGAAAGTCCTGTTTTGGCGCTTATGAAGGTTCCCAAAGAAGAAGTTTCCAGCTTCGGTGTTGTTGATGGTGTGAAGGTAAATGGCAGAGTCTATGAGATTAAGAATTTGGTTGAAAAGCCTAAAACGGAAGAAGCACCTTCCGACTTGATTATCGTAGGAAAATACGTCATTACACCGGCGGTGTTTGATGAATTGGATAAAGTCATTCCGGGAAAAGATGGAGAAATCCGTTTAGCAGATGCTTTGTCGAATATGCTTGGCAAAAAGGCTTTTTATGGCTATGAATTTGAAGGAACTCGCTATGATTGTGGAAGCAAGTTGGGATTTTTGGAGGCTACAGTTGACTATGCCCTAAAACATCCTGAGGTTAAGGATGCTTTTCGTGAGTTTTTGAAAGCTAAGAAATTGTAGAAATATAGTTTAAGACGATTTGTTGTTGCGTCAAATAGCGGATTTAGTATTGTGTAGTAGCGGGATTTATCCCGCGCGGCTATCCCAAGCGGATAAATCTATATCATTTCACTTGAAGAAATAGCCAAAATCAACCGGGATTGCCACGCTCCGTTTCACTTCGCTCGCAATGACACAAAATCCAGCGCGCACTAAAGTCTGCTACTCCGAAATACAAAATTCAAAATACCAAAATCCAGTGCGCAATAAATCGCTTTACTTAAAAATACAAATACTTTCTCTTGATTATTTTTCTTATGAAAATTGCTATCTACGCCAATGAAATTACAAGACCGGCTGGTTGCGGAGTAAAAACTTATTCTCTGGAAATTATTAATCATCTTCTCAGGATTGATTTCAAAAATGAATATTCAATATATTCCCAAAAGGATATTTCGGCTTATATCGATTCTAAGAGAGCTAATTTTATAGTAGAAGAGCCTAAAAAACGTTTTTGGGCTTTTTCTGTTTTTGGAAAACTTATAGAGCGAAACGTCCCCGATGTGGTTTTTATTCCAATCCAAATCTTTCCATTTTTTCGCAAGAACAAAGCAAAAACAGTGGTTACCGTGCACGATGTCGCCTTTCTTTTATTCCCAAGCCAGTTTACTTTCTGGCGAAGAAAGCTTTTGGAATTTCATACGGCCCGCGCAGTCAGATTTTCAGACCGGATAATTGTTCCTTCCGAGGCGACCAAACAAGACCTTTTGAAGTTTTATAAGATAAATTCGGATAAAATATCAGTTGTGCATCATGGTTTTTCACAACGGCTATTGGAATTAGGTATGGATAAGGAGCGAAAAGTCAAAGAACTAACTAAAAATTGTTCTTATATGCTTTTTGTCGGTTCGATTCAGCCCAGAAAAAATATTATCCGGCTAGTTCAGGCTTTTAAGAAAATCAAAGAAGATCCGGATAATTGCAATCTGAAGCTGGTTTTATGCGGCGGCAAAGGGTGGCTTTATGAAGATACCGTTAAGAAAATTGAAACAAGCTCGGTAAAATCGGACATAATAAGAGTGGAGAATGCTGACGACTCGCTTTTAGCTGCTTTTTATAGGAATGCGGAGTTTTTTGTGATGCCGTCGCTCTATGAAGGGTTTGGGCTTCCGGTTTTGGAGGCAATGAGTTTTGGGCTCCCGGTAATTTGTGCCAATAATTCTTCGCTTGCGGAAATAGCTGGGAATTCGGCGCTTATGGTGGATGGAAATAGCACAAAAGACCTTGCGGAGAAGATTAAAATGCTTATTTTAAGCCAAAGTTTGCAAGCGGAACTTTCTCTGAAGAGTTTGGAGCGTGTGAAGAATTTTAGCTGGGAAAAGGCGGCGAAAGAGACGTTGAAAGCATTGGAAAGCGTTTGATGATTTTTTTGCGGCAAAAACTTTTTCAGAGTAGCGAA
>CAZKLR010000110.1:0-237 GCA_964553695.1 uncultured Candidatus Saccharibacteria bacterium
ATGAACCTTATTGGAAGAGTCGTTTTGGAGATACTCTTAAAAAAGAAATTACTTGGGCACCATTCTTGGTTGATTTATCAAATCAGTTGTTAGAATTTAAGCATGATAGAAAAATTCTAGTTGAAAAAGTTAAGACCATTGCAGCAAAAAATAATTTATCCTATTTATTGAACAAAGAGCTTAATGATATTTGTCCATTTACTGTATTTGGTTCATTCAACAAAGGTATAACAATAA
>CAZKLR010000110.1:247-2269 GCA_964553695.1 uncultured Candidatus Saccharibacteria bacterium
TTGCTGCTGATTTAGCTCAAGCCTTGTCTTTAGAGTCTGAACTACCAATTGATTTTGATGGGATTCCACTCTTAAATAACATGAAGTCTTGGTTCTTCTCTTTTGAAGAATTTCAGCAACCAAATGACATACAAAATTTATGGGATTTCTTTGAATCGTCAATTGCGTTTGCTGATGGTGAAGACACAGTTCAAGCAAACCAAGTTTTTATAGATTCTTATAACAACCTTCTAAAACAAAAAGGAATTGGATGGAACATTACGATGGCGTTGTTTTGGATACGCCCATGGGATTATCTAAGTTTAGACGGTAGTTCGCGTAAGTTCATTGAAGAAGAATTAAAGCTCCAAATTCCATACAGTGGTTTTAAGAAAACGATAGATGGCAAAAATTATTTAGAATTGATCGCTAAACTTAAAACAATCTTTGAAAAGGATAATTCTTCGGTCAAAAGTTTTCCCGAACTCAGCATTAAAGCATATGACCCTAATTTCCTAGATGAAGAAGAGAATATGACAGAGTCTCCAATCATTGATGAACCAAAGATATCACTCAAAGATATTCTTGATAATCGATGTTTTATGTCTGAAGAAAAGCTTGAACAAATTGTTCGTAGAATTGAATCAAAAAAGAATGTTATTTTTCAGGGTGCAACAGGCACTGGAAAGACTTGGCTAGCACAGCAATTATCAGAGTATCTTGTTGGGCAGTACAAAGAAAACTTCATTCATATCCAGTTCCACCCGACAACGTCATATGAGGATTTCATTAGGGGATGGAGACCTAACTCTAAAGGAGAACTAAACCTTGTTGATGGTCCCTTCCTAGAATTGATCCATCGTGCACGCCATAACCCTGCGCAAAAATTTGTTATTTTGATTGAGGAAATTAACAGGGGTAATCCTTCTCAAATTTTTGGTGAAATGCTAACGCTCATTGAAAACTCAAAAAGGGCTCATCAGCATTCACTAGAGTTGATTTATAAGAAAGATAAAAATGAAAAAATTTATGTGCCAGAAAATGTTTATGTATTGGGAACGATGAATATCGCAGATCGTTCATTGGCTAAGCTGGATTTAGCTTTTCGTAGACGTTTTGCCTTTGAAGAATTAGAACCAACTTTTAATGAAGTCTGGATGAAAGTTGTTAAAGAAAATGTTGAACAAGTAACTGAAGGACAACTCCAAAAACTGCGCCTTAATATTGAGCAGTTAAATGGAGTAATTCAGGAAGATCCTCGTTTAGGTAAACCATTCTGCGTTGGCCATAGTTTCTTTACACCAGCTCAAGTATTTGATGATCTACAAGAATGGCTTGAAGATGTTGTTGAATCAGAAGTTAAGCCATTGTTATTAGATTATTGGCCTGACAATACACCTCAAGTTTCAAATTTATGTAATGCATTAAAGGACATCTAAGTAACATGTTAGATATCCATTACCATTACATCACCAAATATGGAATCCCCATAAAAAATGTTTGGTTGTTAATTCTTTATGCTTCAGAAGTCTATAAGACTTCCGAAGAAAGATTTTTTAATGTTGAAGAGAACCCTGACGACTTATACACCATTATCTTAGAGTTATTATGCGATCAATTTCAAAAGAATATAGTTAAGGGACTGTCGAGTAATTATGTCACTAGGAGTGAAAATTTAACTCGTGTACGAGGCAGTATTAACTTTTTAACAACTGAAAGTAAGATGTTGATGCAGAGAGGGAAAGTTAATTGTTCTTATGACGAACTCACTCTAGATATCCCAAGATATCAGTATGTACTCAGGACTTTGAAAAATGCACTTTTTTTAAAGGGCATAGATGGATTGAAAGGAAGGATTGTTCAGAATATTAATATTCTTGAAGGGCTGGGAGTTACTTGTCCATTCATTCAAAACTATGATCTAAAATCAGATCGGTTTGGTCATTTTGATTATTCTGAACAAGCACTTCTTCAAACTTGTCAGCTATTAAATGAATTGAAAATCCCTACAATGCAAAAAGGGAATCATTTGCTTCCAAATTT
>CAZKLR010000111.1:0-2248 GCA_964553695.1 uncultured Candidatus Saccharibacteria bacterium
TTAACATAGCTTTTTCTTAGTATATTTTAATAATGAATATTTACTTTACGTTGAAAACTTCTCCTTTGTAAATCCAAACCTTAATTCCAATTACTCCGAAGGTCGTATATGCATTGTATTTTGCGAAATCAACATCTGCTCTCAAAGTCTGAAGAGGAATTTTACCTTCACTGAGCCATTCAACGCGGGCCATTTCAGCTCCATCCAATCTTCCCGAAACTGCAATCTTGATTCCCTGGGCAGCTTTGTTTTGCATAGTTCTTTCAATAGCTTGTTTTACGGTTCTTCGGAAAGGAGCACGTTTCTCAAGCTGTTCGGCAACTGACTGAGCAACTAGCATAGCAGAAAGTTCTGGATTCTTTATTTCAATAATATTTATTTTTACATCAATCTTCTCAGGCTTAACTCTTTTAACAATATCAGCCTTCAAATCTTCAGCTCCGGTTCCTCCGCGGCCGATTACAACACCTGGTCGAGAAGTAAAAATACTTACACTCATACTGTTTGAAGATCGTTCAATAACAATATTTTCAATAGCAGCCTTGCTTAATTTCTTCTCCAAGTAAGTTCTAAGTTCTATGTCGTTTCGGAGATATTCTTTATAGTTTTTCACGTTAAACCAGTTGGACTTCCAAGCCCTAATTACTCCTAGTCTGTGTGAGAATGGATTAATTTTGTGTCCCATATTTTTTTAAACTTAGTTTAGAAATTTATTTAAATCTACTTTTTGCTTTTCTCTTCCTTGGCGATTTTCGTCTCTTTCGTTTCTTTTACTTCTTTCTTTTCTTTCTTCTCTACTTTCTCATTTTCTTTTCCCGCTTTTTCATTCAAAATAATTGTTACGTTGCAGGTTCTCTTCTTAATTGCAGAAGCCCTACCCATAGCTCTCGGTCTCCATCTTTTCAATGTAGGCCCCTCATCAACCAAAATATTTTGAACATACAAATTGCTTTCGTCTAAATTGAAGTTGTTTTTTGCATTTGCAACAGCAGAATTGAGAAGACATAAAATATGTTCAGAGGTTTTCTTGGTTGAGAACTGAAGCTGAGTCTTTGCATGCACTATATCTTTTCCTCGAATCAAATCAGCCACCAATCTGGTTTTTCTCTGAGAAACTCTTAGATTTTTTAATTTTGCGCTAACTTGCATATTTTAAATTTACTTATATCTATTTAACTACTTGCCACTAGCGGCCGCTTTTGCTTCTTGCTCTTTTTGCATCTTTCCACCATGGCGGACAAATTTCTTAGTAGCAGAAAATTCTCCGAATTTGTGTCCAACCATATCTTCAGTAACCAACACTTCAATATGGGTTTTTCCATTGTGAACTCCAAACACGAACCCAACCATTTCTGGAGAAATAGTAGAGCGTCTTGCCCAGGTCTTAATGACAGTTTTGTCTCCTGGCTTGAGAGCGCTTACCTTCTTGAGAAGTTTCGGATCCACATAAGGACCTTTTTTTAGTGATCTTGACATATTATATTCGAATATTAATTATCTCGCTTAGATTATTTCTTCTTCTTTTTTCTGCTGGTCTTATATCCAAGTGCAGGCTTGCCCCATGGAGTCTTTGGATGCTTGAGTCCAATTGGCTGCGCACCTTCTCCTCCACCATGCGGGTGGTCCACCGGGTTCATCACGCTTCCTCTTACTTCCGGTCTCTTTCCCATATGGCGGGCGCGTCCAGCTTTTCCAATTACAATTTTATTATAGTTAATATTGCTTACCTGTCCTATAGTTGCATAGCATTCTTCTGAAACAATCTTTACTATTCCTGAAGGCAAACTGATGTGAGCATATCCTCCATCAAGCGCCGTAAGTTTAGCTGAAGAACCTGCCGATCTTGCACATTGAGAACCTTTTCCCGGAAACAATTCAAAATTACAGATCGTAGTTCCAAGAGGAATTTTTCGAAGCGGCAATCTGTTGCCGTTTCTAATCGGAGCTTTCTCTGAAAAAATAATTTTATCTCCAGCTTTCAGTCCCTCAGCTGCAACCACGTATCGTTTTTCTCCATCAGCAAAAACCAACAAGGCGATAAAAGCTGAACGATTTGGATCATATTCAATTGCTGCAACCTTTGCAGGTATATCAAACTTATCCATCTTAAAATCGATAACCCTAAATCTTCGCTTAGCTCCGCCTCCTCGATGTCTGGTTGTAATCGTTCCAGCGCTGCCTCTGCCTTCTTTAGTAGTCATAGGAGCTAATAAGCTTTTTTCCGGCTTTTTCTTCGTCAAAATTGAGA
>CAZKLR010000112.1:0-2245 GCA_964553695.1 uncultured Candidatus Saccharibacteria bacterium
CTGGATGGGCTGTTATTTTCTATCTCGCCAGAGACATGGCAAAAAAATTTAATTTCTCCTGGTGGCAAGCTCCATTTTCTATGGCCTTAGTTGCGCTTTCTTATGATTTAGTTATGGACACCATCGCCATTCGTCTCGGTTTTTGGCATTGGAGAATCCCCCTTGATCAGGAATGGTTTGGTGTCCCGTATGATAATTTTTTTGGCTGGCTGGCGGTGGTGTGGACCTTTTCGTTTTTTATAAATCTAAGTTTCCAAAATTTTATAAGACCAAACCTTCAAAAGGCGATAAGATATCTAGCGCCCGTTGCATCCGCACTTCTTCTGGGAATGCAAATTATGCTTTACGTGAATTCTTCAGCAATTTTGTCGGGAAAGTTTACTTGGGCAGAGGTAATGAGTTTTTATATCGGTAAAGAATATTTTTATGCCTATATTCCGGAAGTTCAAAATATAAAAGGGCAATTGATATTGATAATTATTGTTTTATTATTGTTTTTGAATATTTATTGGGGGCGAAAAAATAGAGATCGCAGCTTGAAACAATTAGACTCTTTTCATACCGCATTGTCTTCCTCCGTTCATATTATGTTTTTTATTTTTCTTTGGGTATCCGGTATTTATAGAAATTACCCCATCTTTATCGTAATCTCTTTGGTGATTGGCAGTATAGACTTTATATTTAGAGGTGGAGCAAGAACTATCGAAAATAAAATATTTAAAAGGAAAAGATTGTGTCCTGAAATTAAAATGTCTGACCATTGACAAGGGTTATTCAAGTGATAAAATATGGTTCTGTGGGAATATATCGTAGAAAGTTTATTATTTTTAATAAATATATGTCTCGAAAGAACCAATTGTCCCTTTGGACATTAGTGCTCGCATCGGTTGTTATGCCGATGATTGTTTTTGCAAACGAAACAGGACAAGCCGCAAGCTCCATTACTATTTCAGAGATTATTTTAGCTCTGATTTTTATTTTGTTAGCGGCAAAGATAGGAGGGGAAATTTTTGAGGATCTTGGTCAGCCGGCCGTATTGGGGGAGCTTATTTTTGGAATTATTTTAGGCAACACAGCGCTTCTCTCCGGAGGAATTATCCAAACAGGAGATCTTTTTACGAATGAGGTAGTAAGAATATTGGCCGATTTAGGGGTAATGATTCTGCTTTTCCAGGTGGGATTGGAATCGAATATAAAAGAGTTGTTACATGTAGGTGCTACTGCAGTAGTTGTAGCTTTTGCGGGAGTTTGCACGACTCTTGTTCTGGGTTTTTTAGCTGCCAGTGTTCTTATTCCTGAAGCTGGCTTTAATTCCCACTTGTTTATTGGCGCAACTCTGACTGCAACTTCGGTAGGGATTTCAGCTCGGGTGTTGAAAGATCTTGGTAAGCTTAATACTCCTGAAGCAAAAGTAATTTTAGGAGCTGCAGTGGCGGATGATATTTTGGGTCTTATTATGCTTTCCATTGTAAGTGGAATTGTGGTGTCGGGCTCGATCAGTTTGGGGTCTGTGGTGTATAGTACTTTTATTTCTCTAGTTTTTTTGGCAGGTTCGGTATTTTTAGGAATCTGGTCTGCCCCCAAAATCGGCAAATGGGTTTCAAAAATGCACGTAGAGGGAATGAAGATAGTTACTGCCTTTCTCTTTATATTTATTATGGCTTATGCAGCCACTCTTTTTGGACTGGCTACAATTATCGGAGCTTTCGCTGCTGGACTTGTTTTAGATGATGTTATTTTTGTTAACAAAAGAGAACATCCTATTGATGATTTGGTTAAGCCTCTTTATTGCATTTTTGTTCCAATATTTTTTGTTTTAATGGGAGCTCAAGTTGATCTTTCTGTTTTCTTTGATCCGCAAGTGATTATGATTGCTTTGGCTATTACCATTGTTGCAATACTGGGTAAGCAGGCTTGCGCTTTAGCCGTTCGTTGTTCACGGGTAGACAGACTTACAGTCGGCATTGGCATGGTTACACGCGGAGAAGTAGAACTTATTTTTGCCGGCGTTGGAAGGAATCTTGGAGTTATCAGCGATTCTGTTTTTGCTGCCATAGTTATTGTGGTTGTTGTTACGACTCTTATTACGCCGCCACTTTTGAAATGGAGTATCCAAAGAAAAGATAAAATAACTTTAGCTGCGGAAGGGGGTAGATAAACATAAATATCATAAAATAAAAGCAGAAGATCGGTTTAGTTTTTTATATAAAGAACAGGGGATTGGGTCTCTTGTTTTTTAATATAT
>CAZKLR010000113.1:0-2230 GCA_964553695.1 uncultured Candidatus Saccharibacteria bacterium
TTCTAACATAAATGTCAAGACCTTGATTATTCCAGCGCAATAAACTTCAGTCTGCATTGTTGCTATTGTAAATAAAGATTTGTTCAGTATAACAGCGCGGGATAAATCCCGCTACTCCAAGAAACTTAACATTTTATTGGACGGAGTAGCGAACTTTAGTTCGCGCTGAATTTCGTTTTTATTACAAACAGCAATATACGGGTTATTTAAATAAATACGCTCTAATCAGAGCGTATTTATTTTCTTAATTCAGTCAGAAAGAAAATTATTCCGTAGTCGTGCCATCAAACTCGGCCTCCTTTGCCTCAGCTTCCGCCTTGGTCGCACGCACGATTCCATCCTGGTGATGCGCCGGCGAATAGATAGTGTAGAGTTTAAGATCATCCGTTTGCGAAACGTTTATAACGTTGTGCTGAGCTCCTGCCGGAACAACAATTGCTGAACCGTCGCTCACGGCGTATTCATTGCCATCAATAACAACTTTACCTTCGCCTTTTTCAAAACGGAAAAATTGGTCATTGTCCAGATGAACCTCCATTCCGATCTCTTCTGAAGGCTTAAGGCTCATCAGTACCAATTGGCTGTGCTTGCCAGTGTACAACACTTTGCGAAAATTATCGTTCTCGAGGGTAGCTGCCTCGATATTGGCATTAAATCCTTTCATATGTTTTATATTAACGATTAGTTATGCATTGATTATACTATACGCATAGAAGATTGTCACCAGAAACGCGTAACAACAAACCGCCATAACAGCAGAAAAATGACTCGCCTCTCAGCAAATCGACTTAGTAATCAAAGATATTATCCAACAATTTCTCATCGGCAAAAATGGACCGGGCATCCTCTTTCGACAGCCAGAAAAAATCGACGTTTTCTGATGAAACTAGATCTGGCTGCTTATCCAACCTTTGGATATACTGGATAAGAACCTTATGTTTATCCCTGTCCGGTGAAATATAATTATACACACCGGAAAGCTCCGGCTCAGCCTCGAGCTCGAAATCCAGCTCTTCTTTGAGTTCGCGCCTCAGCGTCTCCATGATAGATTCGCCCCATTCCATAGTCCCGCCAGGCAAATCAAAAACTCCATTTTTATGTCCGAACATCAATATTTTCCTCTCCCATAAGAGGATAATCTTTATGGCAACATTAGGATACTTTTTGTCTTGAGCCATATTTACAAATTTAACAGATTAATCGCATAGCGCTCTTTTGAGACTGGAACTTTATACCCGAGGGATGCGGTAATAAAAACATAAACTCCAAAAAACAACCCGCACAAGGCGGATTGTCAATTGATTGTGTTATTTGCATCTAGCTTTTGGTCGTTTCTTTGCCTTTTCTTCAAGCATAGTCTTCTTTGTCGCCAAACGCTTTGCAGTTTTCTTTGAATGGGACTTTACTGGCTTCCCTACTCCAGTTCTTCTTTTTGCCATATAAATAATTTGTAATAAATATACCTTATCTTAACTTAATATAACAATTTAAGCAAGAGAAACAAAGAAAAGATATTTTTTTATTAATTCTATCCAAGACACAGAATTGCAGCACAATAATAATTATCTATTGTTACTTTTTTCTTTCCTAAATTCCAAATATGAGTAAACCGTAAGATATAAAGAGACAAAAATAATCGGAACAAACATCAAAAAGAAAGAATAACTAGGGAAGAAAAATGCCAAAGCGGCAAGAACTCCGACGGCCTTGAAAAGTTTGCTGCCCAAAAGATGAGTCTTTTTCCATACCGCATCGCTTGCTAATGTCCAAGGCGTACGAATGCCAATAAAATAATTGCGTTCAGCTCTTCCCAAAAGAATGCCGACATAGTAAAAAAGCAAACCAAGACCCGGCATTATTGCCGCAGTCATATCAAAACGCACGCCGAGGCTCCAGTAAATACTGAGAAGATAAATATAGAAAAAGAAGAATTCAAAAATCAAAATAAAAGTATTAAACTCTTTGCGAAATTTCTGCACATTCTCTTTGAGCGGATCAATCTTGGGAATAATGAAAAAAAGCGCAAGCAAAAACACTGAAAGGATAGGAAGAAGAAAAGTACCCCAGAATTTTGGCATATAGCCATCCACTTCCCCTGCCACATTCCAATGCGAAGCCATCTGCTCCGGCAAATATGGATAAAAATATACACCAATTAGAAACGAAAGAACAACTAAAAAAACGCTGAGTGTTTTGATCTTGTCCATATTTTTTATAAATAATTAAGAAC
>CAZKLR010000114.1:0-2223 GCA_964553695.1 uncultured Candidatus Saccharibacteria bacterium
ATTCAGTTTTGTTTTCCAGGCTGGAAGATCCTTTTTGATATTTGTAAATCTGATTATTGGAAGGGGCTAGTAAATATACATATCTTCCATAAGTTAGCATACCTCTTATATTTTCTTCTGCCTTCGTGTCTAATTTTTTTATCGAATTATCTTTTAGATTGAAGCTCAAAAATTCGATTCCGTCGGAAAGCAAAATTTCTTGGTTTTGGAATATCTGAGCGAATTTTATATCACCAATTTTTTTCTCGGCTGAAATGAGCTGTGTTATTGTACTGTTTTTAGAATCGATTTTATATATAGAATTTTCCTTACTGTCAATCGTATAATAATTTCCTGCGATGCTTACCAGCTGTGCAATATTTTTGTTGTCGAAGTTAGCCAGAAGGTCAGAGCTGCCAACTTTTACAACGCGATCAATTTTATCTATTTCCGTTTGCGCTTTAGAAATAAGATCTTCCGCCTCCGCATCCAATCCATTATATTCGTCTTTAACTTTTAGCGCTAAAACTTTTGCTTCAGCAAAAAGTTTGCCGGCATTTTCTTTGGAGCCTGATATTAATTCCACCTCTCCTTGTTCCATTTTTGATTTTGATTCAGAAAGTGTATTTTGGTAGGCTGCAAACCTGGCTGTTTCTTTTTCTTTTTGCTGTGATGAAACATAATAATAGGTTCCGGCGGCAAATAAAATGATTATTATAATAAGAGATGTTTTTCTGTTAAGCTTGAATGCAAAAGCGGAATTCCGGGCAGAGCCCTGAATCGCATATTCTTTTTTGCTTTCAAACATTTTTTTAGCTTTTTTAGAAATATTAGCATTTTTTATTGCTGATATGTTTATTTTTGCTAGGCCTTTCTTAATGCTTGAATATATCTTAGTTCCTAACCCTTCCTTTTGCTCATCAAGATCTTCGAAATTTGTAGGTTCTTTTTGAGAAATTATTTGTTCGATATTCCTGTCTTTTTCATTATCCATTTCTGCGGTGGATTTTTTTTCCATTTTTTCATACTCCTTTATAATGTCGCTCAGGCTGATTTTTTTTGACTCTTTTTCAACTAAGAAATCTTTATCTTTTCCCGATTTGGGATTTTCCTTAATGTCCATATTATTAGCATCGAAAAGAGAAGCTGTCTGGCCTGAAACCGGAATAGCGATAGCTTCGTCGAGAGGTGATGGTTCTTGGCTGGGTAAATTTTCCAATTCTTTTTCTTCTGGTTCGTATGAATAACTTTCTTCTTCTGTCTCTTCGGCTATTGCATCCATTTCTTTTTCCCCTTCATTTTCGTTTGGCGCAGATTCATTTTGCTGAACATTTTTATCTTCCGTTTCATTTAAAACAATTTCTGTGCGGTTCATCTCTTTCTTTCTCTCTCCTTCTATTTCTATGATAAGCGCGCTTACGATCTCATTATCTTCTTGCTCGACTCCTTCCTGCAAATTTCCTGCAAATTCATCTAATTCAAGTGACGAGCCCATTCTTCTTACTTCTTCCAGAGAAAATACATTAAACAAGCCGGATGTTGCAAAAATAATTCTATCTCCATCTTCTAGTTCTCCGTTTGCGATATCGTTAAAAGCCCTCTTGGGAGAAATCGGTTTGCTGCTATCTTCTTTGATAATCTCCAAAAGCTGTCCATCTCTGATTAAAAGAGATTTTATTTTTCCGATTTGGCTCAAATAGAACTTATTTTCCCGATAGGTCCCGCATATCATACTGAGTTTGCCTACATATTCTCCGTTGCCTTGATTAGCAAGATCTGAAAGTGTCTGGTTGGCTTCGTAAAGTCCAGCTTCCAGGCTTTCTTCTGCAGTTCTTTTTGTATTGGAATAAAATTCTTTCTTAATTTTCGAAGCCAGCAGATTTATGATGTAAGAGCAATTTCTTGGCAGGTCTTTAAGTTCTCCTACTATAAAAAGGTTTCCTAGATTCTGCTCTTCTATATTTTCAGGTTCGTAAATAAAAATGTCTCCGAAGGACTTGTCGTCGTCTTGAGAAAAAACAATCTCTCTAACTTCGATTTTTTTATCTTTAGTTTTACTCATTTTTGTAATCTTATTTTGTTTTATACATTTGATTAAATTATAGTACTTTTTGTTCTTTTTATCAAAATATATTGTTTAATTTTTTGAGATGCGCAAGCTCTTCTATTTTTCTAATAATTATATAAAATTCATTGTTAACTCCGGTATATAATGTTATAATAACATCGAATTACAACAACCAT
>CAZKLR010000115.1:0-2214 GCA_964553695.1 uncultured Candidatus Saccharibacteria bacterium
TTTTCTCCCCGGTTAATTCCTGGATTATGCTGTTTAAAACGTCCAGTTTGGCAGGTAATCTTCGGGCGTCTTCCCTTCTTACCCGTATCTTGTACCTCTGTTCTCCGTCTTTACCGTAGACTATGTTAATACCTGAAATACGGGCAGGGGCTAGTATATCAGTGGCCACGGCCTTAAAGTCCGAGTTCTCTCCAACCACCCTTATCTTTCTCTCCAGGGTCTTGGATATTTCTCTTACTATCTTACCGCCCTTACCAATGAGTTTACCCACCTGATCTTTCTCGGTGATGATGATAACCACGTCTCCGATTTCTATGGTTCTCTTGTAACCAATCTTACCATCACCCACCCGGTAGAGGATTTTTGCAATGTCCAAGTCAAGCTGACTTATTTCTCCTGTTTTCAGCTTATTCTCACAACCTTGACATAACATTCCGCTTTTTAAACAGACATCGCATATTGGTAAAACCATCTCTAAATTCCTCCTTATTTTTAGTGGATAATCCTAAAAGGCTCACCGGCCTCAGGAATTATAATGAAATAAAACCTTTAATCCTCAGTTTATAAGATCCAGTTTCCTTAATTTAATGCTTGGACGACCTATTATAGTTATGTTGTTGGGATAATAGAAGTCAGCGTTAAATTCTGAAGTCTTACACATCAGGATAAAGTAGTTATGAGTCACAGGATTTGAAGAAAATTAAAAGCAGATTTATTGACTGTTGGGGTCCACTTTCTACCCTGTGAAGTATTAGTATCTATAACATTTGCATATTCTATGTAGTGTGACATATAAAATTTTTGCATAACCCCTCAAAATTCAGGCGGTAAAATTCAACTCCCGGAGATTATGATAGCCCCTTTCCATTATCCCACTGGCCCGGTTAAACACTCCCCTTGATCGTGAGTAGGGGGATGGGGGATAAACGAACGGTGCCCGATACACTACACAGAGGTAATCGTTGCCGGAAAATCTGTTTTTAAAAAGAATAAATTATTTAAAAAAAGTTATGGTGAGGATTTAATTATCCTCAGGATGCCTGGAAGCTGTTTACCACCAGGTCGAAGTTGGCCTGCTGGGAATCGTAGGCTTCGGTTCGGGCACTGCACAGTATCACATAGATGGTGCTGCCCTTCTGCAGCCACACTGCCCGGTACTTCTTGGCCACCCCTTCTTCCGATGAGGTGTACACGTTTTCATAGACCGTAGCCCCGTTTAGAGTGAGCTGGGCCTCAGAAACCTTGGTTTTTCCCGTGTTGTTAAAGAAGTTGGCGTAGTTCTGGTCGTAAGCATATTTAAGTCCAGAAGATGCAGTGGCATTGGCTTTCTGGATTACCACCGAGGTGGTGGGGTTTCCGTTAACCACGGTATTGGGGTCTCCCACTGCTACCACACCATTGGGTGAGCTTAAAGTGGCCACTCCCCAGGAGTGGGGGTACTGGAAAGAAACACCGTTGGCCGAGTAACTGTTGGTCTGGTTATCTTTATCCTCATTGGTAACACACCCGGAAACCGCGACCACCAGGAGGATAACTGCAGCAGCCACTAGGGGGATGATTTTATTCATAAAACAAACACCTATTATCCTTTATTTATTAAATTGTGAAATTTCATTTTCAATTAAAATCAACATATTACGTTTCTTGGTTGTAGATTCCAATAAATTCAAGTATTCTAACATGTTTTTTCTAAATAGTTTCTACCAATCAACTAATCCAGTTTGGGGTTGAAAAAAAGGGAAGCATTTACTCCCCTATCTAAAATAATACCTCCACCTTAGGTTTATGGGGGAGTTTCAGTTTCAGTGTTAGTTGGCGTGTTAGTGACTGGTTCAGTCGGAGTATCGGGTTGTGTATTCGGAGTACTTTTGGGAGTAGTGGTGGTTACCTGGGTGTTGGTGGTGGTCTTGGTAGTGGTGTTCAGCTTGGTAGTGGTGGTAGTGGTGTTGTTGGCCACTTCTGGTGGTAGAAATGCACTGGCATTAACCGCCATAGATATCTGTGGGTTTTCACTGGGTTTAGATATGAACATGGAGCCCATAGAGGTTCCTACAACAAAAGCCAGAATAATAAAGGCTAATAAACCGATCTTGGCCTTATTACCGAACCGTTCTTTGCCAGGTAAATTTCGGGCTTTGACTGATTCTGGTTTGGTAATGAATTTTTTAAGCATTTCCTGCTTTTCGGCTTCATCGGCCAGTTTTTTCTTTTCTT
>CAZKLR010000116.1:0-2195 GCA_964553695.1 uncultured Candidatus Saccharibacteria bacterium
TTATAATAATGCCGCAAAAAATCCGGAAGGAAAATCTCTTCCGGATCATTTTTATCTTGCTGCAAATATAACCTGCTAAGAAAAATAAGAAAAAGAAATTTGTTGTTTATTTCTGCAAATACGAATCCCTATCCATATCATTTATTTCATATACGCTATCCGGATCCAAGATAAAAGCCCAACCGGAAGCAGCTTCATCCCAACGATAAAGATTCATTATTTTTTTTCTAACCCCATTATCTCCTTGCGGCTCAAGCTGCCAATAAGCATTTTCTCGCAATACGCGAACATAATTTGAAGTTGTATAAGAATCCAAAGTTGCCTGATCTACATCAATTATATTTTCCCATTTAAGATGGCCATAACTTCTAAAAACCGATGGGCTAAGAATGAGTCTTTTAAAACGCTTACAGTTTGCATATTTTACAATATAAACATCGATTCCGCCCTTGAGACGAATCATAGATCCCTCTTTAATATCTTGATCGTTATTGCAGACTATTTCCGTATTCTGACTAGAATCTTCTTCCAAAGAACTGTCATATCCCGTTTTTTCAACAACCACTTCAATGTCTACCACCGCCCCATGCGAACAAGCGCAACATCCACCGCACATAGATCCAGATTGCCATTTCACTTCTCCAGTATCTTTATTGACGGTACAATAAGTTTCTATAATTTTCCCATTGGAATTATTATCCTCATTTACTTTACATTTAACCGTCTCGGTTATTTTCCAACCGGAATTTGGATTAAGTTTAAACCAACCGGTATTCTGAGGCTGTCCCAAACCACAATCTTGTTGCGATATTCCGAAAACAGTTACTCGATATTTGTTTGCGGAAACAAATTTTCTTTCTATCTGCCAACCATTTGGAGAATCATAATAATTCCCATCCCAACCGCAATATCTGTTAGTAGTCGTAAAGGTATTATCACTGTCGCCATTAAATTTGGCCTGATAAACTTCACCCAATGTGGCTGTTTGACTGAAGATTTTATTACTGCTTGGATCATAAGCAAAATCCATTACAGCAAAACTGCCAGCAATATCATAATCAATAGCTGAAGAAATTGAGCCTTGATAGATAGTGATAACGGATGAACTTCCGGTCATATTAACCGGCGTATGCACGGTAACCCCGCCATAATAGACGTTGTATTCCCAATTCATTTTTAAGGAAAGCAATCTAGCTGAAGTTGCTGCAGAAATATCCCCTTTCAAAGTAAGTGTTTTAGAACTCCCAGCAGAAACAGCTACAATTGTATTAAAAATCGCTTTATTATTTTTAATGGAACCAATCGCAAATAGCTTGTCATCTAAATACAGGTATGCAACATCCAGATTGGTATCATCCAAATATGAACCTGAACTTACTATATCAAAATCAACTATCTCGATAATAGCTGTCTGATTTAGATCATTCTTCAGGAACATCTTTTGTAATTCAACATTTTTATCCCCTTTGCTTACTTGAATATTTTTATCGAGAAAATTGATATTAAAAGAAGATGATGTTGTCGCACCTTTTTCTTTTATATTCAAAATTGATGCACTGGCGTTTCCAACCATTTTAACGCTTGCTCTAGTTCCAAGAGAATCATAAGCTGCTATATGGGAAGTAAAATAATATGTTAAAGGAGTTTGAGCATTAGTTTCGAGGATATCTCCCTCAAGTACCAATTTGACCGACTTGCCAGCAGGAATCTTCAAAGACAGCGTATTGTAACCAACTATATTGTCCTGTACAAGGTCCGGTTCTCCGTATCTGGCATCATCGACATATAAATCAGTGTTGATTTCATTTAAAGTAGAAAAAACACCTGAAATATAGAGTTCCGAAACTGTTAAATCCTGCGCGCCGGGATTGGATAACTCAGCAGCTACCAAAAGCACATTGTTTGTCCCTTTTTCAATCTCAGTCATCTCAGTTTTCAGCATTTCTACATTAAGAGTTGCAGTAGATGGAATTGTTGAAATAATATTTATGCTTGCATATGCCTCTTTAACATTTGTATCAAGACAAATAATTTGAGACATAAAAAATAAGCCTATACACAACAGACTTAAAATCCCAATCTCCGAAGAGATACGCTTGTTCATATTCATATTTGTTTTTAATTTTGATTATTTTTTATTTTTGTTTTATTTTATGCCTTAATAATAGCACAAAAAATAGTAAAAGTCAACGCAC
>CAZKLR010000117.1:0-2179 GCA_964553695.1 uncultured Candidatus Saccharibacteria bacterium
ATTGAATAAATAAATTAAAACCCCCGGTTTGCACCGAGGGAATCTTTTTTTATTTGTAGAATAATTACTTGTTCGTTTGTTGAGCTTTTTTGGCAATTGCTTCAAATACTGCCGGGTTTTCGATTGCTATTTCAGAAAGCACTTTGCGGTCAAGCTCTATGTTTGAAATTTTAAGAGCGTGAATGAAACGGCTGTAATTCATATCGAACTCTCTGATTGCCGCGTTGATTCTTATCTGCCAGAGTCCTCTCATTAGTCTTTTCTTTCTCTTGCGGTCCTTGTAAGCGTTGGTTCCGGCTTTGATAACAGCCATTTTTGCGGCCCTGAACTTGGTTCTTCTATCTCGTAGGTATCCTTTGGCTTTCTTGAGGACATTTTTGCGGCGTTTATTGGCCATTACGCCTCGTTTGATTCTTGTCATATTTTTTAAAAACTTAAATTATTCTGATTATTTAGTGAGCTGTCTTTTTATGATATTCTTGAGTCCGCTGGAAATCTTCTTGTCGGTTCTCTTCTCTCTGGTTTGAGCGCCGGTGTCAGTAGAATTGAAGTGGCTCTGGTTAGCTTTGCGGGCGATTATTTTTCCAGTCTTGGAAAGTTTAAATCTTTTGGCTACCGCTCTTTTCGATTTGATTTTCATTATAGTGAATTATTCTGATTATTTATAAATTAATTTTTTTTGAATTCTATGATAATACTGAATCCTTGAGGGCTCTTTAATACATCTTGAACTTTTGCAATTTCTTTCTTTTCTGTAGCCGCATCCGTTTTGGCAATCTCTGAAATGTTGTTTATGAATTTTTCAAATTTGTCTTTGGCAAAATCCATATTTGCTTTTTCCCGCCCTTTTAAAACAATCTCGACCTTAACCCGATGCCCTTTGGTCATAAACTTGATGATGTTTCTGGCTTTAAAGTCCAAATCATGCCCTTCGGTTCTGACGCTAATGCGAACATTTTTTGTTTCAGTCTTTTTTTGTTTGGCATTGTGCTGGCGGGTCTGTTTTGAAATTTTGTAGCGATGCTTACCATAATCCATTATTTTACAAACCGGAGGATTAAGGGTAGGGGATACTTCAACAATATCCAGCTCTCGTTCATGTGCAAGTTCAATTGCTTTGGATGTGTCCAAAAGTCCCAAATTTTCCCCCAAATCGTCAATTACTATTACCTTGGGCACTCTAATTTCTTGGTTAATCCTAAAGTTTTTTGCTGTTGCTATATTTTTATTTTAATTATTAAACTTAAATTGTTGGCCTTGGCCAATTGTGGAGATGGCGGGAGTCGAACCCGCGTCTAGATAATCAGTCCAGAAACCTTCTACCAATATAGATTGTTCAATTGTTTTAAGGCGTGCAAGTTAAGAACAAACAAGATCTTGCAAACCCGAGACCGCTAATTTTTGCCTACGAATCGCAGTCAGTTTTCGAGGGCTAGCTTGATGTATGACACCGGGTTCTATCTATCAAGCTTGGATAGTCCGATGGCTGTCAGCTAAATTAAGCAACAGCAGGAGCGAAAGCAGCATTACCTCTGAATAGAGAAGCTACTTTGCTTGTAAATGTGTTTGCACTTACGATTTGCAATCAATTTTTACGAGTTAGGTTGCATGCTCGATTGGCAATTAATGAACAAGATTCCTATCGAAGCCAAAGTGCATCCCCGAAGGGGATTTAGGAAATAAAAACCTAAACTTTGTTTCCTCTAAGAGCTCTTCTGATGCTGATGTCTGCTTCTCTTTTCTTGATATCTTCACGTTTGTCTATCTTGGTTTTTCCCTTGCCAACAGCAAACTCCAGCTTTATGAGCCTGTGCTTTGAGTATACCTTAATAGGCACTAATGTCAAGCCTTTTTGCTTTATTTTGCCTATTAAAGAATCAAGTTCCCGCTTATGAACTAAAACTTTACGGGCACGATATTCGTCATAGTTTTGCGGCACATTAGCCTTTTGATAAGCAGGAATATGGGCATTTGTGAGATAGAGTTCGCCATTATGGATAGTGATAAAAGCGCCTTTGAGGCTTATGTGTCCGGTTTTAATCGCTTTTACTTCATATCCGGCCAAAGCCAAACCGCCCTCAAGTTTTTCCAAGAGTTCATAGTCAAAAGTTGCTCGTTTGTTGACTGCATAAATTTCCATAAGCTAAGTTTAGCATAAGATAAAGGAAAATCAATTTAT
>CAZKLR010000118.1:0-2149 GCA_964553695.1 uncultured Candidatus Saccharibacteria bacterium
CTGGTGCTGCTGCAGCTGAAGAAAAATCAGACTTTGATATCGAATTGGTTTCTGGCGGTGACAGCAAGATCGGTGTAATTAAGATTGTAAAAGAACTCACTGGTAAAGGACTCAAAGAGGCTAAAGATTTGGTAGACGGAGCTCCTGCAGTCATTAAAGAAAAAGTTCCAAAAGCTGAAGCTGAGGAAATCAAGAAACAGCTTATGGAAGCTGGTGCTACTATCAACTTGAAGTAATTTCAATTGATAAAATAAAAACAGGGGATTTATTCCTCTGTTTTTATTTCCTATAATTTGCTTAATTCGCAATAACTTAATATCTGATTTATTGTTCAGAAGACTCAAGATTAGTAAGGTTAATTTTTATAATCTTATTGTCTACTAATACCAGCAGGGTTTTTTCATCGGCATCAACATAGATATCTTTGAGTGAAATAAAATCTTCATTTTTCAGTTGTTTGATTAATTCGCCAGTTGTTTTATCAAAGATTAAAATTCTTTGTTTTTCAGATTCGGTTATATAGATATATTTTTGATCTGTTGTTGTATAGATTTTTGACGAGCTAGAAATTGCATCGCTTGGCTGCTGAATGGCAAATTTGCTGCCATTGGAGTTTATGACTTCTGAGCCTGTAAAATATTTTTTTACTTGTCCATCGTCAGTTAGAATATAAATATTCTGGTCAATGGCAAAAGAAATTGCATCTTGCAAGTCACCGCCTTTTATCCATTCAGTTTTGCTTTCCAAACTGGAAGATCCTTTTTGATATTTGTAAATCTGATTATTGGAAGGAGCTAGCAAATATACATATCTTCCATAAGTTAGCATACCTTTTATATTTTCTTCTGCCTTTGTGTCTAATTTTTTTATCGAATTATCTTTTAGATTGAAGCTCAAAAATTCGATTCCGTCGGAAAGCAAAATTTCTTGGTTTTGGAATATCTGAGCGAATTTTATATCACCAATTTTTTTCTCGGCTGAAATGAGCTGTGTTATTGTACTGTTTTTAGAATCGATTTTATATATAGAATTTTCCTTACTGTCAATCGTATAATAATTTCCTGCGATGCTTACCAGCTGTGCAATATTTTTGTTGTCGAAGTTAGCCAGAAGGTCAGAGCTGTCCACTTTGACAACGTGATCAATTTTATCTATTTCCGTTTGAGCTTTAGAAATAATATCTTCCGCTTCCGCATCCAATCCATCATATTCGTCTTTAACTTTTAGCGCTAAAACTTTTGCTTCAGAAAAAAGTTTGCCGGCATTTTCTTTGGAGCCTGATATTAATTCCACTTCTCCTTGCTCCATTTTTGACTTTGATTCGGAAAGGGTGCTTTGGTAGGCTGCAAGTTTTGCTGTTTCTTTTTCCTTTTGCTGCGATGAAACATAATAATAGGTTCCGGCGGCAAATAAAATGATTATTATAATAAGAGATGCTTTTCTGTTAAGCTTGAATGCGAAAGCGGACTTCTGAGCAGAGCCTTGAATTGCATATTCTTTTTTATTTTCAAACAATTTTTTAGCTTTTTTAGAAATATTGGCATTTTTTATTACTGATATATTTATTTTTGCCAGGCCTTTTTTAATGCTTGAATATATTCTAGTTCCTAATCCTTCCTTTTGTTCATCAAGATCTTCAAAATTTGTAGGTTCCTTTTGGGAAATTATTTGTTCAATATTCCTGTCTTTTTCATTATCCATTTCTGCGGTGGATTTCTTTTCCATTTTTTCATATTCCTTTATAATGTCGTTCAGGCTGATCTTTTTTGACTCTTTTCCAACTAAAGAATTGTTATTTTTTTCCATCTCGGGATTTTTTTTAACGACTGCATTGTCAGCATCAAAAAGAGAAACTGTCTGGCCTGCAACTGGGATAGCAATAGCTTCGTCGAGAGGCGATGGTTTTTGACTGGGTAGATTTTCCAATTCTTTTTCTTCTGGTTCGTATGAATAGCTTTCTTCTGCTGTCTCTTCGGCTATTGCAGTTATTTCTTCTTTTTCTTCATTTTTGTCTGGCGCAAATTCATTTTGCTGAAAGTTCTTATCTTCCGTTTCATTTAAAACAATTTCTGTGCGATTCATCTCTTTCTTTTTTTCTCCTTCTATCTCTATGATAAGTGCGCTTACGATTTCACTATCTTCTTGCTCG
>CAZKLR010000119.1:0-2142 GCA_964553695.1 uncultured Candidatus Saccharibacteria bacterium
ACTGAGAGTATTTGTTCCGTTTTGCGCGTTTTGTATCCCGTCAGTGAGGGCGCCGCTTCCGTCAGCAAGCTGCTGAAGTCCGCTGGAAAGTTCTTTTGATCCAAAATAGGCGGAGCTTACTCCTGCGGTATATTTCTGGCTGCCGTCATAAATTTCATTTAATCCTTGGTTCAATGCAGAGCTGCCATCTGCCATCTGGGAGATTCCGTTTTGAAGGTTATCTGCTCCGCCCTTGGCGCTGCTTATTCCACTTTGGAGCGTTCCAACTCCTTCGTCCAAATCAGCCATTTTGTCGGCGACGGTTTCGCTGCCATCTGCCAGCTGTTCGGTTCCGTCAATCAGTTCGTCTTTTTGTTCTTTGCCATATGATACGTAATTTGGAATTTGTGTAGAATATTTTTCGTTAAAATTATTTATCCAATTGCTTAGCGCGTTCAGCACTGGATAATAAGGGCTTAACGAATTGTCTGCACTCTCGACTTTATTATTAAGTTCTTCGCTTCCTTCAGCCAACTTGCGCGTTCCGTCTCCCATTTTTTCGCTGCCTTCTTTCAGTTCTTCGGCGCCATCGCTGATTTTTCCTAATCCTTCATCCAGGCTAGCCATACCGGAATCTGCCGACTCGAGGCCGGTGGTAAGAACCAAAGATCCTTCTTTAGCTTTCTCAATTCCGTTATTGAGGTCGGAAGATTTTGCATCTAATTCTCCTAATCCATCAGTGAGCTGTTTGCCGCCCTCGCTCGCTTTTTGCAAGTTATTTTGCAAAGTTTCTGATCCGTCTTTCAATTGCCCTAAGCCGTCGCTTAATTTATTTGCCCCGTCGGTTGCTTCATCAAGTTTGCCGGTCGCTTCATCAAGTTTTACTTGTGCAGCTTGAGAAAACTCCGGCAAAATTTTTTCGTTTATATTTTTTTCCAAAGCGGCGATAACATTTTTGAAATATGTAGTGAAAATAAAATTAGTCGAATCCCGCGTTTGCCACTTTATCGCAGCTTGCCGCGGCTCGTCTTCTTCTGCGGAGACAAGATCGGCGCTGAAACTTTGCGGAATCAGAATGACGGCATAATATTTTTGGTTGTCGAGGCCTTCCTCCGCATCCTGCCGGTCTGTAAATTTCCAATCAAGGGTGTTGTTATTTTTCAGCTCATCGGTTATCTGCTTGCCGTAATTTTTTTGCCGGTCGTTGTAGAAGATGCCGGCATCTTCGTTTACAACCGCAACCGGTACGTTGTTCATATTTTCGTATGGATTCCAAAAAGCCCAGAGATAGAGAAAGCCGTATGCGAGCGGCAAAAGAACAGCCACAACCAAAGAGAGAAACTTTATCCGGTTTCTTGTGTTGGTCTGCAGATCTCTTTTGATAATGGCTGTTATTTTCATATTGTTTCTATTACCCTTCCGTTCTCCAAAATTATGATTTTATTGGCATGCGCTTCAGCTTCTTCAAAATTTTTCGAGGAGAATATCAGCGTTCTGTTTCCAAGGTTCTTTTCCAGAATATCCCAGAATTTTCGAGCCTGGCGGGAAGTAAGTTTTTTGGTCGGTTCATCTAAAATGATTATTTCCGGATTATTGGCCAGGGCGCAAGCGATTGAAGCGATGGCGCCGACCAGCGGGCTGCATTCTTTAATCGGCGTATCGGCATATACTTTTATGGTGAAAATGTCGAGAATCTTTCGCACGTCTTCTGCTGTGGATTTCTTGCCGTTGATTTCCAAAGCAAAACTTATATTTTCCCGAGGTGTCATTTCTTCCGATAGGGGATTGATATTTTCAATTTCGCCCAAGGCGACTTTTTTGCGGTAATTTTTGAGATTATGAAAGACATTTATTCTGTCCATTTCTACCGATCCGGAAGTCGGTTTCAGGTATCCTCCCAGCATAAGCAGCAGCGCCTTTTTTCCGCTTCCTTCCGGTCCTACAATAGCTGTTTTTTGGCCTATTTCGCACGACAAAATTGCACTATTCACCACAGTTTTTTCTAGTGTTTTGAAAGTTAAGTTGTTTGCCATTATTTCCATAAAATATATACTGACTGGTCAGTCAATAATATATCTGAAAATAAATTTTGTCAATGATAAATAACGTGAATATCGAAATTAATTTCTGTCATTCTGAGGCGGAGCCGAAGAATCCCGATAT
>CAZKLR010000120.1:0-2119 GCA_964553695.1 uncultured Candidatus Saccharibacteria bacterium
TTGTCTTGCACAAGTTTTGCGGCCAACGCTTCGATTTTTTCTCTTATCTTTTGGCTGACTTCTTCTTCTATGTCCTGATCCATATTTTCTTGCGAGGAATCGGTTTCTGTGTCAGAATTGGAATCTTCTTGTGTTTCTTCATAAGCAGTTTTAGCCGCTTCTTCTCCTGCTTCTTGGGCACTGGCTTCAAAATTCTCAGTTTTTCCTTCAGCAGTTGAAGAAGTTGGTTGTGTTGTTTCTTCATTAGAATTAGCGGCTTCTTCAGCAGCATTGTCCAAATCTTGAGTAAATTCTTCTCGAGCTTGAGCTTCTTCCTTTTTCAATTGGCTCGCTTCTTCTGCAATTTCAGATTGTTTTATGGGATCCTCAATATCCGAGGTTGCGCTCTCGACTGCTTCGTTTAGTTCTCGGGAATTTCGCTCTATTTCGCTTACCTCTTCTGGAATGTCTTGATTTTTAAAATTTTCAGCATCGTTTCGCTCTTTATTTGGCAGAATTTCTTCCGGGATTTCGTTTACTTTATTTTCCATATTTATATTCTTTAATTTTTTTTAATATTCTCCCTTATCTTATCCGCTTTCTCTTTAGATACTATCTTGTCGATTTTATCAAGCAAAATCAGCTGTCTTTTTCCAATATCAGACATCTTTGCCTTAAATATTAAAAAAGCCTTTTTGATTTTTTCACTTCTGCCTTCTTCCATCTTTCTATTTTAGATTTAATCAAAAAACAATCGAAAAACTTATATTTTGGAATTTAAGATTTCCTCTTTTACCTTTTCTGCTTCTTCCTCAAAGATTTTTTTAGCCTCGGGATTTTTAGTAATGATGTAATTCTCCATTTCTTCTAAATTTTCTTCCGGAATTTTGTTAAATTCCCGTGTCTCCGCTTCGCTGAACTCTTTCATAATTCTAAGTCCGGCGCGGTTGCTAATAAGCGCTACAAGCTCCTTTGTAAATTTTATTTTTTCTTCTTCCTGCAAAAAATCCAACCCAAGAGATTTTTCAAGATCTTGTAAAATTCTATCATCGATTAGTCTCATAATTTATATTGTTATTTTTGTACTATAAAAACTTGTCTTGTCTTTTTAAAGACGATATGAATGTTTCCTTATGTCCGACACTGTAATTGTTTGTTCTTTGTCTGATTGAAAATCAACACCGCTAAAATTAATGGTAATTCCAGTTTCTTCCCTTGCGCCATTGCCGATAGAAACACACTCTATTCGTATTTTTCCTTTTTCAAGCAGGGTTTTTGAAATGCTTTCAATTTTTGATTCTTCAATTTTTTTCTGGATCTTTCTAACTTCTTCTTCATCTTTTATACCTGCAACTTCGATGCCAAAAATAAGTTCTTTAATTGCATCTTTGTCTTTTTCGCCAAAAGATTCCTTTGAAGAGAGAGGTTCGATTATACGTAACGTTTCCTTGCTGGGTATTCTTAATTTTTTGGCGTATTCATCTGAATTATGATTATCGCTTTCTCTCCTCTCCGTTTCTTCTTTAAAGTTTTCTAAAAACTCCTCTTTTTCTATAGTGATTAAAAAATCTCTTTTTATTTTACCATCAGGCCATTTTGCTTCCTTGTATTCTTGTCCCTCTTTGCCATATTCTATTTTTATATCTGTATATCCGATTATTTTTTTCTCTTCATTGTTTATATCCGTTGCAATTTCATCATTTTCTTTTTTAAAATATACTCTAAAACTGGCTTCTCCATTTTCTTCGTCCGTTTTTTCATTTCTTTCTATTTCTGCAACATTCCAATTGGCTCTCCCTTTGTAGTTTATTTCCTTTAGATAATTTGCTATTGCTTCTGCTATGGTATTCAAATCTTCTTCTTTCTTTTCTTCAGGTTTATTGTTTCGCAAGCCAAACCACTTTTTTGCCGGATAACCTTTAGTGTTTTTCTCGAGAGCCTTGAGTAATCCTTTTCCACTGTCATAACTATATATTCTTTGCTCTCCAAGTTTAACATTTTCAATCTCTCTGTCTTCAACTTCTTCAAATGAAGCTTCGATGGGAGAAGTCGGCGTTTCAGAAGCTGCTTTTTTTCTCATTATTTCTTCAGTTTCTTCTGCTGCTCTGGTTGATTCTCTGCGCACTCCTTCTCTTACTCG
>CAZKLR010000121.1:0-2112 GCA_964553695.1 uncultured Candidatus Saccharibacteria bacterium
CTGCATAAATTTCCATAAGCTAAGTTTAGCATAAGATAAAGGAAAATCAATTTATTTTTATTTGACCATACCGTGTACCAGATTTATAATAAAGATATAAAATTTATTTAATCAACTAACGTTCGGACATTAATTTTTAATTTTCAAATTTATGAGAATCGGAATAGATGCCCAAACGGTTTTGAATCCAGCCATGGGAAGCGCGGCCGGTTTGGGCCATTATACCTATCAGCTGATAAGATATCTTCTCAAAGTCGACAAGGAGAATGAATACGTGCTGTTTGTTAACTATCGCGTGCGGGAAAAAGATCTGGAAAAGGTTAAACTTTACAAAAACGCCACTGTGCGGCGGTTTCCGTTTTCGTATTATAAAAGTTTTTTGCCGGTAGTTTATAGTGAGACCTTGGCAAACGCATTTTTTATGCGGGAAAATTTGGACGTTCTTCATGTTCCCGGCGGACGATTGCCGCTTGGTTATCGGCGTAAATTTACTGCAAGCGCGCACGATTTGGCGTTAAATAAGAATCCGGAACTTTTTCCTAAAAAAGATTTGGTAAAATATCGCATTAAAATGCCGGCCTATAAGCGTGCCAACGCGGTGATTGCGGCTTCAGAAGCGGCGAGAAAAGATTTAACCGAATTCTTTTATGTAGATGAGAAGAAAATTCATGTAGTCCAAAATGCTTTTGATGAAAAGTTTTATAAAGTAGCTTCTTTAGAAGAGATTCAGGCGGTAAAAGCTAAATATAAAATAAACGGTGAATACATTCTTTTTATGAATACTATTAAGCCTATAAATAATCTTTCGCGACTGATTGAGGCTTTTGCCAAGCTGCGCGTGATTTTAAAAAATGAGATGCCGCAATCGGATTATAAGCTTGTTTTGGCAGGAAAAAGCGGATGGATGGCCGATGAAATTAAACAAATGGCAAAGGATTTTGGTTTAAAAAATGAAGTGATTTTTACCGGCTACATAGAATCTGCTGATTTAAATCCTCTCTTTGATGGGGCAGAAGTATTTGTTTCTGTGCCGATTTATGAGGATTTCGGTTCGACGGTCTTAGAGGCCTTTGCTTCAGGCATTCCTGTAGTATGTTCTAATGTAACTTCTTATCCCGAGATAACCGGTGGCGCTGCTAAAATGGTTGATCCTTATGATGTTGATGGCATACGTGATGCTATTTTAGAAATTTTGCGCGATGACAACCTGAGAAATGAAATGAAGGATAAAGGGCTTATGCAAGCGCGCAAATTTCATTGGGAGACAACAGCGCAAAAGACGTTGGAAGTCTTGGAAGAGGTGGCCAGAAGGAAATAAAATAAGCGTTTGATTACAATAAATATTACTCAATTATTAACTAAAGCCATATGCCAAAATTTACAGAAGAAGACGCTGCGAGAGTGGGCGATTCTTTGGGAATAAAGTGGGACAAGTTCGACGTTGACCAGTTCAGAAGAGGTATGAATGTTGAATTGGAACATGGAACACGAGATTCATTAACCAATGTAACGAATGATGATGAGATCATGACCGGAAAAATTGCGTTAGCGCATCTCAATGAATTTCCGGACTATTATGACCGGTTGGAAAAAATGGAACAAGAAGCGGATGAGTTTTGGGGAAAAGAAGAATAAATAAACACCAATAAAGAAGATCGCTCGGCAGGGCGGTTTTTTTATTTGCAGCCAAAAACAACCGGCATATAGCCAGTGGTTGTGTTTAGAGCGATAGCTCTCGGATAAGGATAAAAACAATATATGTCTCAGGTATTGCTATATTGCATCCAAATAAAATATTAGACTTGTCATCCCGGACTTGATCCGGGATCTGCCTTATATAATATACAAACCCTATATCCTGAAGTAATTCATAGCTTACCTACGCTTAAAGCTAAATATGGATTATACGTATAAAATATACAGTGGATTCCGGCTCGGAGGCCGGAATGACAAAAAAAGAATAAACGTGCGAAAATAGAGTCAGGCACGATAAATACATATCAAAAGCCCATATATAATTAATAAAACTTCCTACAGTCGCAGGTGTCTAGTCCATTAATCAGATACCGCTAGGGTGTGGCTGGTTTTTTATCTTTACTTTTGCTTGTTTTT
>CAZKLR010000122.1:0-2107 GCA_964553695.1 uncultured Candidatus Saccharibacteria bacterium
TAGCCAAAAAGATCAAAAACCCTGAATACGAATGTCCAGAAATTAAAAAAATCCTGGCAATAAAGAAAAAAGAAGAAACGATTTTGGATGTCGCTCAAAATAATTACACCGGTCCGATTATTTTTGCTTTATGCTCATTACTGATACGTTTCTCCTGGGGAAGAAAATTGGTCTTGAAATTTGTATAAGTTAGAACATAACAACAAAAAAGACAGGATTAAGCCTGTCTTTTTATTATGAGCAGAATTATCATAAATTACTATTCAAACAAATCCGTACTCAGATACCTCTCGCCCGAATCCGCAAAAAGAGTAATAATAGTTTTCCCCTTGCCAAGCTCTTGCGCCTTTTTAGCTGCAATATACATAGCGGCTCCAGAACTCATTCCGGAAAGAATCCCTTCCTCTCTTGCCAATCTTCTGGAAAATTCGTAAGCTATGGGAACTTCTCCTTCGGGAATCTCTATCATTTCGTCAAAATATTTTTCGTCAAAAATCTTTGAGCTGTTTTTTTCCTTCGGATTGCGAAGTCCCTGAATGGAAACTCCTATCTGAGGAGTAACTCCTATAATTTTTATATCAGGATTATGCGTCTTCATCTTTTTTGAAATTCCAATTCCCGTGCCGGAGGTACCTACCGCAATGACTATCATATCAACTTTACCATCCGTATCTTGCAAAATTTCTTCCGCAGTCGTCTCAAAATGCGCCATAATATTCACCGGATTCTCATGCTGATCGATGGCGATATATTTATCCGGATTATCGACTATCATTTGCTTTTTTAGAGCTATTGCTCCGCCAGTACCTTCTTTAGCAGGCGAAAGTATCAGCTCTGCTCCATAAGCAGTTATAATCTTCCTTCTTTCAGTACTTACGCCTTCCGGCATTACAATCGCCACCTTATAGCCTTTCATCGCTCCGATCATCGCCAATGCAATTCCCGTACTGCCTGAAGTAGCTTCAATTAAAGTTTTATCTTTTATGCCTGGGTGCTTTTTCTCCGCATCTTCTATAAGATAAAGAGCCAGCCTGTCTTTCACAGATCCGCCAACATTCATCTTCTCCAGTTTGGCAAAAACCTGCGCATCGTCCGGACCCACTATCTTATTGATTTTTACCATTGGCGTATGGCCGATAAGATCCAATATGCTATTATGTATCATAATTTTTAAAATTAATAAAAGATTCTAAAATAATAAAAAACCGACCCCCTTCGACAAGTCGATTATTTTTCATAATAATATGCGCATATGAAAAATCAACCTATCTTTGGGACGGAGCTTCGCAACAACAAGCAAATTGAATTTTTGAAAAAATCATAAACAGAAATATTATTGCTGTTATAATAACAACTTAGACCGAGTATGTCAACGTGGTTTGGTCAATAAAATCTATTTCAAAAAATAAGCTGCGCTCTCATAGACAGATCTGCCGGCAAAAAACAATAAAATCAAGGCAAATATCTTAAAGACAAAAGAAACGAGATTTTTGCGAAAAAGAAAAGGTCTGAACTTTGAAAAGATAAAAGCGAGAAAAGCAGTCATAACAAGCCACCCTAATTCGAAAGTTATCAAGAAAATAAATTGCCCTCCCAGAATTTGTTCTTTAATCGCAAATGCCATTGGCGCACAAACCGTCAGCCAAAAAATCCAGAAAGCTCCATTAAACAATGTTAATACAAACATCCTGGGAAAGTTGAATATTTTCCCTCCTTCGCCGCCCAACTTCTCTATCTTCCATATATTAGAAGCCAGATAAACCAGAAATACCGCGCCGGCCAAAGAAATAATATAAAAATAAGCTTGTGGAATATTTATAGAAAGAACTACCAGCAGAATAAAACTGACCAAAATTAATTCTGCCGTCAATGCCCTAAAAATCACTTTAAGGCCTTGCATAAAACCGCCATTTATAACTTCCGTAAAGACAGCCGTGAGCACAGGCCCGGGGACTGATCCGCCAATTACACCCAAAACAAATGCTTCAGCAATTCGATAAAAAATCTCCATAGAAAAATCAATTATCAAATCTTATAACCTCCCCTGCTTTGATTTCTTTTGCTTCTTTTAGAGTATTATTTGAAATAACATTTTGAGGTTTTGGAG
>CAZKLR010000123.1:0-2081 GCA_964553695.1 uncultured Candidatus Saccharibacteria bacterium
TTTTTGATAAGTGGACCTGAGGAGACTCGAACTCCTGACCTCCTCCATGCCATGGAGGCGCTCTACCAACTAAGCTACAGGCCCAAATACTTAAAAAGTATAACTTATTTTAAAGAAATGTAAATAGCCAATGAAACCGAATAAATTTCCTGCTTTTTGTTTTTGCCTAAAATAAGGGACTTATTTTTAAGGTATTTTCACTGAGTGTGTCCTCGACAGGAATCGAACCTGTATCTGAAGCTTAGGAGGCTTCCGTTCTATCCATTGAACTACGAGAACGAATAACATATCAACTATAGCAAAATAAAAATGAATGTCAAAGATAAAGGCATAAAAGTAGATCATTTGTCTCTTAGTATGATATTGTAGATGACACTTGAAAAAATGTGTGCTAGACTCAGATTATGAAAATAGCAAAAGAAATACAAAACATCATAAATAAGTTGGAAGAAAAAGGCTTCGAGGCTTATATTGTAGGTGGTTCGGTGCGTGATTTTTTGATGGGGAAAACGCCCAAAGATTGGGATATGACGACTGATGCGTGGCCGGAAGAAATAAGAAAGATTTTTCCGCATAGTTTTTATAATAATGATTTTGGTACGGTTACGGTTATAAATGAAGATGCAGAAGATGAAGCACTTAAGGCGGTTGAAATAACTACCTATAGAACTGAAACTGACTATACTGACAAAAGGCATCCTGACAAGATTGAATTTACTCCAAGTCTGGAAGAGGATTTAAAGCGCAGAGATTTTACAATAAATGCAATGGCTTTTCGCGGAAATGAAAATAGAGAGGAAATTGTTGATTTATTTAACGGGAAAAAGGATTTGGAAAATAAAATAATAAAGGCGGTGGGAAGTCCAGATGAGAGATTTTCTGAGGATGCTCTTCGTATGCTGCGGGGTGTACGTTTTGCCGTGCAGTTGGACTTTGAGATTGAGAAAAATACCTTCGAGTCAATTAAAAAGAATGCTGAACTTTTGAAAAATATTTCACAAGAGAGAATAAGGGATGAATTTTCTAAAATCATTCTTTCCGACCATCCGGCGCGTGGTATTGAGATGCTTCGCGAATCCGGACTGCTGAGCTTTATTGTTCCTGAATTGGAGAATGGCATAGGAGTAGCTCAAAATAGGCATCATATCTATACAATTTACGAGCATTCGATTATGACGCTTAAAGAATGTCCAAGTAAAAAATTAGAAGTGCGACTTGCTGCTCTATTTCACGATATCGCCAAACCGCAAACCAAAGCAGGGGAGGGGCTCGACAGTACTTTTTATAATCACGATTATGTGGGCGCTAAGATTGCAGCTCAAATTTTAAAGCGGCTCAAATTTTCCAATAAGATTATTGAGAAAACTGTTTTGTTGGTAAAGAATCATATGTTTTATTATAATACTGGAGAGGTGTCGGAAGCGGGAGTAAGAAGGCTGATAAGTCGAGTCGGAAAAGAAAATCTTAAAGATCTTATGGACCTGAGAATTGCCGATCGCTTGGGAAGCGGAACTCCGAAAGGCAAACCTTATAAACTGCGTCATTTGGAATATCTGATTGAAAAAGTAAGCAAAGATCCCATATCTCCCAAGATGCTTAAAGTTAATGGTCAGGATATTATGAATCTTTTGCAAATACAGCCTGGTCCTAAGGTAGGTGCGATTTTGAAAGTGCTGCTTGCTGAGATTATAGAAAATCCGGAAAAAAATAATAAAGAATATCTGGAAAAACGAATTAAGGAACTTTACGAATTGTCTTTGGAGGATATACAAAAAAGCGAACGAATAATAGAAGAAAAGAAGGAAGAAGAGGATTTAAAGGATAAAAATAGGTTTTGGGTTAAATAATATATAATATACGTTGGGCTTACGTAAATATTAAAATTAACTAAATTAATGCAATAAGATCTATATTCTGCTATTTGTTTCCTAATCTCTGAGACAAAGACGAAGAATCCCATCCTTTGCGAAATATATCGGGATTCTTCGGTTCCGCCTCCGAATGACAGAAATTATTTTGATATTCATGTGTTGACAAAACGTCAAAAAAGAGTATAATGAAAGTATAAAAATATGAAGGGT
>CAZKLR010000124.1:0-2078 GCA_964553695.1 uncultured Candidatus Saccharibacteria bacterium
CGTTCCTGAATCGATACTCCCAGAAATTTTATTTCTATCGGATTGGCAGAGGCGTTTGCAAACGATGATGTTAAAATAAAAATAATCGCAAGCGAATAAAGATATTTTACTTTGGTTAAAAACATTTTTCAATAGTTATTAGTTTAAATTGATTATACAACAAAAGGAAACAAAAAAACAGCGTATGGCGACGCTGCATCTATTTACGTTTTTAGCAGGCGGAATCGTCTCCTTTTAGAAAAATAAAAAAAGTTTTAATAAGAAGTGTGATATCGAGAAAAAGCGACCAGTTTTCTATGTAGTAAACATCAAGGTTTACCTCTCTTTCAAAATCCAAATCCGAACTTCCATTTACTTGCGACATTCCTGTAATGCCCGGTTTAATGGTAAGCAATTTACGGTGGCGTTTTTCGTATTTTGCAACTTCTTCCGGCTCGTGGGGACGCGGACCTACTAAACTCATTTCGCCTTTTAACACGTTGAAAAGTTGGGGAAATTCATCGAGGCGCGTTTTGCGGATGAACTTTCCAAATTTGGTGATGCGCGGATCGTTGTGGGTTTTGAAAAGCGGCCCTTCTCCTCGTTCATTAAGTTTCTTAAATTCTTCGCGCAATGTGCCGTCGGGGTTGTATTTCATTAGATGGGCACCTCGGAACATCGAGCGAAATTTGTAAAGTTTGAATTTTTTCCCTTGCCCTATGCGGTCAAGTCCTAGAAAAACCGGACCGGCACTGTCCATTTTAATTCCGAGAGCAATCAGTAAAAATAACGGAGAAAGGATAATAATGGCAATGGAAGAAAAAATAATATCGATAACTCTTTTTATAATTCTGCCCCATCCGTCCAGTGGAGTCCTCTTAACTTCAATTAAGGTTATATCTGAAAGAGTCTCCATTTCAAAAAGAGCGGCTTGGGATTGAAACATATCAGGTACAAATTTGAAAACGATGTTTTGCTCGCGGCAAAAATCGAGAAGTGTCTGCACTTCATTCTTGTCCATATCGGAAGAGCAGAGGATGATTTCATCGATGCCGGGTTCTTTATAAATTTTTTCCAGAAGCTGTATGTCCAGTTTTTTTAGTTTTCTTACCACTTTATATCCTAGTGTCCGGTTATGGTTAACTTCATTTTGAATAGTTTTCATAATGGAATTATTTCCCACAAGCACAAGACGATGGAAACCGAAGCTGTATTTTCGCGCTGCATATCCTTGGATAAAGCGAACTATTATTCTGCCGATGGAAATTGTAACGATTGCCAATAACCAGCTTGCGAAAAAAATAAAGCGGGAAGGAAATTCTTCGCGCAGGAAAAAAATCAAGAATAGAATGAACATAAAACTTGCCGAAACGCCGGCAACAACTCTTAGAATTTCTCTCCAAAATTTTCTGGTGCTGCTCAGGCTATATAATCCGAAAAAAGCAAGAAATCCAATAAAAATTGGAGCTATGGCAAAAACAATTTCCATAAAGGAAGAGTGGTTCATTTCAAATCCAATCGGGCGCATTACTGCTACTTGGGGAGCAAACCGTACTTGATAGGCAAGAAATCCGGCTATAATGATCATTAAAAAGTCTATTGGCACTAAAAGAACGTTGAAAATCAGTTCTGACTTTTTCATATATTTAAACGGTTCAAGATTTAAAGCTTAAAGACAAATTTCGCAGACCGTAAGCCGAATTCTGTTCCTTATAAATAAGGCGATAATCATCTATCTAGTTCTGCCGTTGCCGGCAAAATCAAGCGAGCCACTTTTTCTTGGACCTCAGTCCAAGTTTGCTCTTGCACCAGGCAGGGTTTGCCGCTTCTTGTCGTCACCGACAAGAGACAACCGTAGCTTCCGGATAAACCGGAAACATCAATTGACTTTTCACCTTTTGGAGAAATCTCCTAGTATAGTCTCTGTGGCACTTTCCCTGTCTTTTTGCTTGCGCAAAAGACGGTTGCCGTTAGCAACTGCCTCGACATGCCCGAAGGCGACGGGTGTTCGGACTTTCCTCCTTGGAAAATTGCTTTTCCAAGGCGATTATCTGGTCTGCAAAATTTATTTTTAAGCTTATTTAATTGTATTGGAAATA
>CAZKLR010000125.1:0-2047 GCA_964553695.1 uncultured Candidatus Saccharibacteria bacterium
TTTATTGATTAAGATTTGGAAATTGACAAAGCGCTTTTTTGCTGTTATTTCTTAAACGGGAGGAAGTTTGATGAACGAAATCCTAAAATATTGCGGCAAAATTCTTGCTGTAATGGTTGGCAGTATACCCCTGTCTTTCGTTATCAGCATATTATTGGCGATAGTAATAAGGCAATTTAAACTTTTGGAATTGCTGGAATCTGGTATCTGGAAGAAAAGGATAAAAAATAATTAATTGCTGGTCTTAAATTTAGATCAGCCTTTTATTTTTATTTGTAAGCTATTTTTAATTCTGTTAAAATTGATTTATAAATACGAGTAAACCGCATATGGCTACGCTTAAAACTCCAATTGAAAAATTACCGCAGGTGGGTCCGCGATATGTTTTGTATCTAAAAAAGCTCGGTATAAAGACCGCGGGCGATTTGCTTTTTCATTTCCCTTTTCGTTACGATGACTTTTCTGATTTTAAAGAAATAAAAGATGTTGAAGTGGGGAAGGTGGTTAGCATTAAAGGGGAGATTTTGGATATTCAAAATGTGCGAACTTTTCGGCGCAGAATGACGATTACCCGGGCGCTGGTACAGGATGACTCGGGCGCGATACAGGCAGTCTGGTTCAATCAACCTTTTATTACCAATACTTTATTAAAGGGCGTGAGTGTAAGCTTGAGCGGAAAAGTTTCTTATGCCAAAGAGGGCTTACAGCTTTCTAATCCCGCTTATGAAATTTTGGGCAAAAGCGGACTGCACACCGGACGGCTGGTTCCGGTTTATCATGAAACGGATGGACTTTCTTCCAAGTGGCTGAGGGCTCATATTAAACCTTTGATAAAACTTGCAGACAGCGTGCCGGAATTTTTGCCGGAAGAAATTTTGAGCCGACAGGATTTGTTTGATATCTCGGAGGCGATCAGGCAGATTCATTTTCCGGAAGATTCAACCGCGGCGGAACTGGCAAGAAGGCGCTTGGCTTTCGATGAACTTTTTCTGGTGCAGCTTTATATGCAGCGGCAGCGGCAGAAATGGCAGGGGCAAAAAGCGGTTCGGATAAAATATAATAAAAAAATCGAGCAAGAAATAAAAGATTTTCTCGAAAAACTTCCATTCAAATTGACGGACGGGCAGAAGATTGCCGTTTGGAAAATTATAAAAGATTTGGAAAAAGACAGTCCGATGAACCGTCTCTTGGAAGGAGATGTCGGTTCAGGAAAAACTTTGGTGGCGCTGCTGGCAGTGCTGGTTGTGGTCCGGTCGGGATATCAGGCGCTCATTATGGCGCCGACGGAAATTTTGGCGCGGCAGCATTATCTGGAGAGCTTGAAGCGGTTTGATAATAGTACAACACAGATTTTGGATCAAGTTCGGAATGATATTGTTGAGGGTGATGATATAAAAACTCTAGAAATTAAAATTGCGTTGCTTACCGGAAGCGAGAGCAGATTTTTTAACGGCAAGAAAGAAACCAATATCGGCAAGAAAGAAATTATAGAAAAAATCAAACAGGGCGAAGCGGATTTGATAATCGGTACTCATGCGCTCATTCAAGAGAAAGTCGGTTTTAAAAATCTCGCGCTTTCGGTGGTTGATGAGCAGCATCGTTTTGGCATCGAGCAGCGGGCCAGAATACAGAACGGAATTTTGGATATTGAAGACGGGCTCAAAACAACTGTGCCGCATCTTTTATCAATGACCGCAACTCCGATTCCGCGCACTTTGGCGTTAACTATTTATGGCGATCTGGATTTGTCGGTTTTGAAAGAAATGCCGAAAGGGCGGCAGAAAATAATTACTAAGTTGGTGGCTCCGGGCAATCGGGAAAATGCTTATGATTTTATTCGCAGCCAAATTAAATCCGGCCGGCAAGCGTTTGTCATTTGCCCGCTTATCGAGGAGTCGGATATTTTGGAAGTGAAATCGGCAACGGAGGAATTTGAGAAGCTGCAGAATGAAATTTATCCCGAATTGAAAATCGGTCTTTTGCACGGCAGGATGAAGCCGAAAGAAAAAGAGGAGGTTATGAAAAATTTTTCTGAAGGCAAAATAAA
>CAZKLR010000126.1:0-2032 GCA_964553695.1 uncultured Candidatus Saccharibacteria bacterium
GCATCTTCTTTGTATAATATTTCAAGAAAATCTGCAGGTGGTATGGACCCCTTTTTGTTTTTCTCGACCGGCGCTAATCCTCCTACTATGATTATGGCATCCGGGTTAATTTTTTTAATGGCTGCAGAAGTTGCTTTTAGGATCGTAGCGTATTCTGATGCGTTCGCTTGTGGATACCAGAAAATTTGCATGTTAGGTTCGTTCCATATTTCCCATACTTTTATTTGTTCTTTATACCTATCAGCGGCTTTTCCTGCAAAGCTTGCAAAAGCTTCAATGTCGCCAGGCGGATACTCAACATTTTTCCTGTAATCATAATCCTCTTTTCTTTCCCATGGCGGAGCATAACACAAAACCCCGATCAGTTTTATATTATGTTTCTCGGCAGCATCAACTATTAAGTCAATTTTTCCCCAGTCGAAAATTTCGGCTTCCGATTGCACTGTCCATTGATCAAGATCAAATCTTAGCCAGCTTATCCCGAGAGTTTCGAGACTGTTGAAATATTTCTCTATCTCAGTTTCATTTTTAAGGAGCAACTCTCCTCCGTCGGCTATTCCGATAGCCTTTGGAATCTCTTTTTTTGGCACTTCTTTCTCTGTGCAGTTTGACAGCAATACGAGCAGTACTGTCATTGCTATATATAAAAGTTTGCTTGCTGGTCTTTGGGAAATTAAAAATCCTCCTTTAATTATTACTAACTTATTTTTCTATTTTTATTTTTATGTTTTTATTGTTTATATTATCCGTCATTCTAACGTTTTCTGTCAATGGTTTATGTATGTGAATATCGAAATTAATTCCTTTCATTCTAAGGCGGAGCCGAAAAATCCCGATATATCTCACAAAGGACGGGATTCTTCGCCTTTGTCTCGGGGCTTACCCTCGGGCTTGATCGGGGGATGGCAAATAGCGGGATTTATTTTAGGATATAGATCCGTTGAATTAATTGAGTTAATTTCTATATTCATGTTCTGCATAAATTGCTTCGATCTATTATTAAGCGACTATTGCAATTCTCCTCCATTTTGATACCAGTTAAATTCCGTTTCGTTTATCGAAGTAATATAATTCCAATTTAGATTATATTTGTTGAATATTTCCGGGCTTGGAATATATTTTTTTATTTTTCCTTCAATTAGATAGACTTCTTTGGAATCGTTAAGTTTGACAAGATTTGAAGTTGGATAAGAATCCATTTCGGTTTTGGATATTATTTGAATATTTTCTCGCTTGTCATTATAGGAGTCGAATATCTCCAAAGTTGGTATTAATTTTTTTGCCCCGGTTAAAGTCAAATAATAAATATCGTTTTGTCCCGATTCTTTAACCAGGAAAGTGTTTTGATATTTATCTATAATTGCCTTCTCTACATTTTTGACATCGCCCCAGTCAAAGCCATAATCTAAAAATATTTTTGGATTGGGAATATGCCTTTTTATTCCATTAACAACCAAATATACTTTATAATCTTCAATTTGTCTGATAAGATTGTCTTCGTAATCTGGAATGGCATCAAGTTCTTCCTTAGTAATTTGTTTTATGTCGGTCCAGCCATATCCGAGTTGTTCGAATACTTCAGGTGTTGAAATCCATTTCTTTTTGCCGTCAATTATGACATATACTTTAAAGGAAGAAGAAATCTTTAGCAGTGTGCCGTTTAAATAGGGCGAGTTAGCGGTGGGAATAACAGCGACGTTGGCGGGAATGTCCAATTCTATAACGGAAGAAATTTTATTTGATGATGATTTAAATCTAAAATAAAGCTTGGTTTGGTTTTCTTTTTTGATATATGTGCAATTAGTATTGTAAGTTTCCCATATGGCATCTGTAAAATCACTGCTGTCGGATATGGCCATATAAGCGGCGTTTTTTACATCTATAGCAAGCGTCAATTTATTTTCTTCTATTGCGGTTATCGCAACTTTATTAACGGTTGGAGTAACGGTATTTAAAGAACTGCCGCTACCTCCGCCACCGCTGGAATTGGGGCGTGAATTTATGGTTACCGTTACTGTGTAATTCTTTGTGG
>CAZKLR010000127.1:0-2004 GCA_964553695.1 uncultured Candidatus Saccharibacteria bacterium
GTTTGGAAAGCTCATTGGAATAAATTTTATAATGCTTAAAATATGAATAATAAAAAAAATAAAAATTGGTCACATTCACGTATGGGATAAACAGAATAAAGGAGATGTTGCGATTGTTAAGGAGGTTCAGAATCTGTTAATTTTTCAAATAATGATGCCCCTGGAAATTGAGGATTTTCCGCTGGAAATTTTTGAAAAGCGACAGGATTACAGAAAGCGGTTTATGCTCCGGAAAAACGATATTTTTGACAGCCAGTTGAAATTTTTATCAAAAATAGATAAGCTTATACAAGAGTTGTAATTGTCTAATTTAACATTTATGAAAAATACCAAAGTTCTAGTTTTTGATATGGGTGGAACAAAGATTGCTTCGGCATTGGCGGAGATAAACGGAAGCGATTATCAAATATTGGATTATAAAAAAAATAAAACTCCGGCAAGTCGTGAAGAAATTGTTTCCAAAATTTTGGAACTTGTGGATTTTTATAAAGGCAAGTATTCTTTTAAAAATATTGGTTTTGCGATTGCAGGACAAATTGATGAAAAGGGCGAGACGATAATCTGTGCGCCAAATATTCCAGCGCTTAACGGTTTTAAGCTGGGGGAAATAATAGCGCAAAAAACGGGGCTTCGGGTCCGTCTGAAAAATGACGTGCGCTGCTTCGCGTTGGGGGAGGAACGGTTTGGAAAATATCGCGGATATGACAATGCAATTTTTATTGCAGTGGGGACCGGCTTGGGCGGAGCGATCAAGATGGACGGAAAATTTTATTTCGGCAAAGATAATATTGCCGGCGAGTTCGGACATATGGTGATTGCAGTTGACGGCGAAAAATGCAATTGCGGCCGCCGCGGCTGTTGGGAAAGATATGTGGCCGGCCCGGGCGTTGAGAAAATGTATGAAAAAACTTACGGCGAGAAAAAAGGCGCCAAAGACATTGTTTATGACGCGGTGCGGGGAGAAGAAAAATCCAAGGCGATTATGGAAAAAGCCAGTGCATATTTTGCCGTTGGTTTTTCCAATATCGTAAATATATTAAATCCGGAAATTGCGGTGATCGGCGGCAGTATGGTAAAAGAAAAAAGGCTTTTGCGGCTTGCAATGCCTTTTATCAAAAAAGAAGTTCTGCCTTCTGCAAGAAAAGTGAAAGCAGTCAATTCTTCTTTGGGCGATTATGCTTTCCTTCTTGGCGCGGCGGTAGAGTAGAAAATTATGAAATTTTAGAATATCAAATCACAGCGTGAAGCTGTGGTTTTTAAAAAATCTGAATTTGGGCAAAATAATAGACATTTTTTCAAAATGTCGTTTTTCTGGAAGCTTACGCTTCCCGTTTTTTAGTTGTTAATCTCTTTTTTTGTTCATTGTTTTCTTCCTCTCTCTTTTCTTTTTTGCTCTTCGCTCTTTTCTAATTTGTGCCTTTCTGGGGCGGACCTTACGGTCTTTACGAGATTCTCATTTTGTTTCCTCCTTTTTGGCAAGCTCAAGGGCTTTATTTGCACTGTGTCCGGCTTCGTCAGTGCAGTTCTCCGTCAACAAGGTTCTTTGCTGGGTTACATAATACTTTACTTTTGCTAAAAGATACTGCGTTCAATTTATCAATCCTCCTTATCTAAAGAAGAATATTTTTTTCTCGGTTCTATACCATTTATATTTTTGCCTTCTCCAGGATGGCCCGTATTAGACGGCGCAGCCGGGTATCGTTAACAACCTGGGATAAAGGCTCCAAATACTTTTACTGGTGGATCCATATTTCCCTCCTAAAGAGTACTTATCGTCTGAGGCTATAGAATATTTCCCCAAGACGATGCCCCCGGCTTATCACACAAATAGAACCTGTCAAGAGATTTTTTGTGGATTCCTGTTTTTATTGAAAAACCTATTTTTATGGGCGGAGTAGCAGACTTTAGTCTGCGCTGTTATCATTGCAAATTAAAAAGTATTGTTTAGCTTGGGATAACCGCGCGCAATAAATTGCGCTACTCCAAGATACAAAATATTCGCAC
>CAZKLR010000128.1:0-2001 GCA_964553695.1 uncultured Candidatus Saccharibacteria bacterium
CGATATTAGGGTGTTGGCTATCTATTTGTCGGTAATGATTTTTGTTTCTCTATATAATTTTTCTTCTGCGCATAAATATAAAATTGCTAAGGTTTTTTACTTTGTAAATATTTTACTCGCTCTCTGTATATTGATTTTAATAAATTGGAATCTGATTTGGCCTATCTTCTTTTTTTCTTTGCTTTTTTCGCTGCTGGCGGGAAACATATTGAACAAAAATAAAAGTTCTCATTATAGTGCGGTTCTGCCTATATTTCTGCTTTTGTTCTCTCTAGTTTTTACTGCCAGTGTTGTTAACTTCAACAAAATTAAATCGGGAGAAATAGCATTGCAATCATCTTCTTTGTCTGAAATATTCAAGGAAAAATTAAAAGTCGTGGATAGTAACAATCTAAACAAAGAAGTAGTTGGCTTTGAATTTGCCAAAGATATTGCCATGGAGAGCTTAAAGGACAGCCCGATTCTGGGTTCCGGCATCGGGACTTATTACTATGATTTCTCCAAGTATCGAGATCCATCATTCAATTATACAGAAAGTTGGAATTTGAGATTTGGAAAGTCTTATAACGAATTTCTTGAGAAGCTTTCCACCATTGGGATTGTAGGATTTGTATCTTATATCTTTCTGTTATTTTTTACTTTTTATTTGGCATTTCATATTATCAAAAAAGACAAGAGAAATATTTTTATCTTATCATCTCTATTTTTCTTACTTATTTTCCAGCTATTATTTTTGGAAACTACAGTTATAAAATTTTTATGGGCTTTGCTTTTTATTGTCGTAGGCGGCAAGAGTTTGCCTTCTGACACAAAATGGGTTCTGGATTTAAGGCAAATGAGTGTCAAAAATAAAGGAGCTTTGTCGGTTATCGTAATTTTTGCAGTTTTAGCTTGCGGTTCTTTGATTTTTTCAATTCAGTCCTTTAGAGCTGAAGCAAAATATAAGAATGTCGTAAGCGCTAAAAATATAAATGATCTTGATGCGAATGAATTGGAAGCAATAACTAATTTAAACCCCTACAGGAGCGAATATCATGCTCAAATATCAAGTATTTATGCAATCCGATTGAAAAGATTTGTTGGCGATGCTGATGTAAGCAATCAGGAATCTCTAAAACAGATTCAGTCCGAATCAGAAAAGGCTTTATATCATGCAAAGAGGGCCACGCAGATTTCTCCCAATAATGTGGCCTTGTGGGAGAATTGTGGTTTTGTTTATAGAAAAATGTTTGAATATAAAATGGACGGAGCAGATGAATGGGCAATTAATAGTTTTAGATCAGCCAGCGCATTGGACTCTACAAATGCCGTTACTCGAACTGAAATTGGTAAAATTTTAATGCTTCAGTATCTTGCCATGGAAGGAGAGGAGAGATCGGGAAAGCTTGCTGAGGCCAAGAAGGAATTTGAAGAAGCAGTCAAGCTTAAAGAAGATTATCCTGATGCATTATCTGAATTGGCTCTTGTTTATTTTGAAAGCGGAGACAAAGACAATTCTGCGGTTTTCGTTGAAAAAGCTTCCAAACAAAAGGGCATTAGCCCTGAAACTGGTTTGCAGATTGGAAAAATATTTTACAATTTGGATGATAAAGAAAAAGCTGCAGCTATTTTAAGCATTGTTGCCGAGAAGAAACCAGAGCTTTCCGATACTCATTACATTTTAGGTATAATTTATATGGAAGACAAAAGAAACAGCGAAGCACTGGCAGAATTTCAGAAGGTATTAGAGTTAAATCCTGGCAATACCGAAATTATGAATAAGATAAAAGAACTGGAAGGCTTAAACAATGCGGATATAAAGGAAGAAGAAAAAAACTATGATAATGCATCTGATAATACCGAAGAAACTGAAAATATTGAAAGTGAAGAATAGTTAATAATTGATGGAATTAGTATGAAATTTGAAATGGAATTGAAAATCGTGGGAACTTCTGTATTGTTGTCCCTGATCAATCCTTCGGGTAGCCAGATCCTGCAAGCCAACTGGGAAGATAAAAGAAA
>CAZKLR010000129.1:0-1981 GCA_964553695.1 uncultured Candidatus Saccharibacteria bacterium
GGATATATTGTAAATGACTTGAGGGGAATGTGCGGCGCCATTAAAAAAATAGATTTGATAAAACGCGAGGATTGCCGCCAGCACGTGGAAGACAAATTCTCGGTGGAAAAGATGACTGAAGACTATGAGAAAATTTATGAAAGAATTATAAAAAATTTTAGAAAAAACGTTATTTGATTATTTTTTAAATTTAATATATGCCATATCATTTAATATTCGAAGGCCCGGAGCTCGCTGGTAAGAGCTGGATAATGTCGCAAATCTATAATTTTTTAGAATCGAAATATCATAGTAGTGATATATTTCTTGATGGATGTCACTGGTTTAATTGTGACCTGGGTATATATGGAACGGATTTAGGGCAAAAAATGGTGGAAGATTATCTTGATATATTTATTGATCTTAGAGGAAAAAATCTCTTGGTGGAAAAATTCCACATTTCCGACATAGTTTACAATGCGTTTTATAAAAATAGAGATTTAGACTATAATAAAATTGAAGATAAATTGCTTGATTTAGGTTTTAAGATAGTACTCGTTGCGTTTCCTGAAGATGAAAAAGTTATTGCTAAAAGGCTTAAGGACAGATTAAACCTCTATCCACATTATTCAAGAATTGCCAAAAGTACAGGCGAATATATTGAACAGCAAAGGAAGTATCTTGAAGAGGCGACAAGAACCAAACTTCCATATATCATCGTGGAAACGGGCAATCTTCCAGATGAAGAACCGGTACAAAAGATATTAAAGTGGATAGGAGAGGAATAGGTTTTATATTAATTATGTTCTGAATATGCTTAATTGGGCAAATTTTTTGCACATCTATCAGCCGCCGGAACAGGATGAAAATATTTTTCATCAAGTGGCGCGCGAAAGCTATTTTGAAATAGCTAAATTCTTTGATGTGTATGATGGAATTAATCTGACTATGAATATCAGCGGCGCGCTTCTGGAGCAGTTGGTCGAATATCAATATGACGCTTTAATTGATAATTTTGTGAAGGCTTTCTTAAATGGAGAAATAGAGATGGCGGGAAGTGCGATGTATCATCCGATTCTGCCGCTTTTGCCGGCAAAAGAAATTGAAAGGCAGATTATTTTGGATGAGAAAATTAAAAAGCAGATTTTTGGAAATGAATATCAGCGGCGCGGTTTTTATCTTCCTGAGATGGCTTATTCGCGAGAGGTTGCGGAGATTTTGGACTCTATGGGATTTGAATGGATAATTTTGGATGAAATATCTTTTGCCGGCAAGTTGGGAAAATTGGAAAAGGGAAAAGTTTATAAAATAAAGGGTTTAAAATTGAAAGTGGTTTTCAGAGACAGGATGATTTCTGATAATTTTGTTCCGGAAAAAATAAAAGAAATGTCAGATAATCTTGGCAATCAAGATAGATATATTATTACTGCGACCGACGGCGAACTTTACGGCCATCATCACCATAATTTTTATGATAAAACCAAGGCGGTTTTTGCGGATGGAAATATAAAGTCGTGGAAGATGTCGGAATTTATAAAAAAATTTAGAGATGAGAATTTGGAAGAAGTTGAGCCGGTGCCTTCCAACTGGGAATCGAAGGAAGAAGAAATTGTCCAGGGAAATCCTTTTGCATATTGGAATCATTCTCAAAATGAAATCCATAAGGAGCTTTGGGATTTTGCCAATTTTGTGATAGGGGAAATGGAAAAGAGTCAAGATGACCAAAATTATGCGACGGCTAGAAATTTTTTAGATAAAGGACTTTCCAGTTGTCATTTTTGGGCGGCGTCCGGAAAAAAGTCTGCAGTCTGGGGAGAGTTGATTTGGAATCCTGACGTGGTGGAACGCGGCAGTCTCTTCTTGATTCGGGCAATCCGTTCGCTTGTTCATATAGAAACGGAGAAAAGAATGGAAGCGGAAAACAAATTTTTACGCATTACCGAATTGGTTTGGAAAGCTCATTGGAATAAATTTTATAATGCTTAAAATATGAATAATAAAA
>CAZKLR010000130.1:0-1976 GCA_964553695.1 uncultured Candidatus Saccharibacteria bacterium
GCAGACTGAAGTTTATTGCGCTGGAATAATCAAGGTCTTGACATTTATGTTAGAAAAATATAACATACAGATATGTTAATAATTTCTAACAAAAAACTATGACACTCAAACAGTATCAAAAGGTTAAATTGATTTCCGTTTTCCTGCTGGCAATATTTTTTTCGCAGGCGTTGCAGTATGACAACTATCTTATTCCAATTGCGGCAATGATTGTTAGCGCTTTGATTATGTTGTATCTTCGCCGCAGCGTTAAAGAAGTTGTAGCAGATGAGCGTGATTATGCTTTGGGCGGTAAAGCGGCTCTTTTGTCTATGCAGATTTATTCCTGGATCGCGGTAATCGCAATGTTTGTTTTTTATGGATTCCGTGACTTAAACCCTTCTTATGAATCGATTGGAATGACGCTTGCTTTTTCGACTACCATTTTGCTCTTGATTTATTCTGTTATTTTTCGTTATTTTGAACGCATTAGTTTTACGGATAAAAAACTTGTTTATTCTTTTTTGGTGCTTTTGATGTTTGTTATTTTCTTTATTGCTGCGGTCCGCGGTCTTTCCGGTGAAGATAGCTGGATATGCGAGCAAGGCCAATGGGTCCAGCACGGCCATCCGGATTTTCCGGCTCCTGAAGTCGAATGTAAATAAATAAAATTATGAAAAACCATATCAAAGAATTTCGGACTCAGCTTGGCATTACGCAAGAAGAGTTGGCTGCACGTGCGAAGGTTCGGCGGGAAACGATTGTTTTTTTGGAACAGGGAAAATACAATCCTTCGCTCAAGCTTGCTCATGATGTTGCGGTCGCTCTTGGAAGCACTATTGAAAAACTTTTCATTTTTGAAAAGGAGAATTAAGGTTGTCCACTAAAAATCAAAAACTGCTTACCGGCAGTTTTGTTTTTTTAAATTTAAGTTTATCAAACTTGCTGCCAGGCTATATTTGAATTATTATTAAGAAAAGAGTGGAGGTTTTATATGACTCTGGAAAAGATTAGACAGTCTGGCAGCAGGCTATTTTTGTATATAAAAAGTAAAGAAGAGAATGTCGGGGAAAATACGAGAATAGTGGAGATTCGACCCAGCCAGCACTGGTGCCGAAAATTCCCTATTATTGTAGAGGAAGAACTGGGTGAAGTTCTGGATTATAAAGGCAGAAAAGTTATTGAAAGAATTGAAGTCGGAGAAGCGGGAACGTTGGTTCTTATAAACAACTATGCCGTGCAAGGTTCGGATCGGGGCGCGCATCGCACGGAAGGTCCTTTTTTGTTGGTTAATTAAAAACTGGCAAAAGGAAAAATAATTTTGGGCTGCCTTCAAAAAACGAGCAGTCCACTTTTTCTGTTTTTTGACCGTTGTGCAGCTTAAATAATAAAAGTAAAATCGCGTATGATAATTTTATTGGGCAGTATAAGCTTTCAAAAAGAAAATATTTTGCATAATGTATTGAAGGATATTTTAAAAACTGAATTTGAAATTATCCCTTTGGAAGTATCGTCTGGAATTGTTTCGCAGCCGTTGGATATGCACACTACTATTTGCGGTGCGACTAATCGTGCGCGCAATGCAGCGGAGAAATATGCCGGCGGCAACTATGATTTTAGTTTTGGCTTGGAGGGCGGGCTCGAATTCGTAAATAATATTTATAATCTTGTCTGTGTGGCAGTTTTAGTGGACAGAAATAGCAGACTGGAAGTTGGGTGCAGTAGATTTCTTCCTCTGCCCAAAGAAGTCAGTGATCAGATTTTGCGCGGCGGAAATTTTGGTGAATTGATTCGTGAATATTGCAATAAAGAGAATTTGAAGATTGCTGAAAAGATGACAGCGGAAAAATTAATTAGCCGTCAAGAATCTTTTAAGGAGGCGATTATTGAAGTGTGGAATATTCATAAGACATAGCTAACCTAAATAGTGCTTATTTTTATTTTCATTGTTAACTCCGGTATATAATGTTATAATAACATCGAATTACAACAACCAT
>CAZKLR010000131.1:0-1975 GCA_964553695.1 uncultured Candidatus Saccharibacteria bacterium
AGGTGATTTAGTGTTTATGATTAATGAGGAGACGGATACTAAGCATGTTGGAATTTTGGAATTGGCAGATGATGGCAAAAAAATAATTCATGCGTCTTTTTCGGAAGGGAAAGTGGTGCGGCAACCGGCAGAAGAAGTTTTTGAGAAATATAAATTAATAGAAACTAGAAGCGTAATAGAAAACTAGCATAAAAACAATAAAGATTTCATAATTGCAGTAATAGACGTTTTGCCAATAAATTAAATATATAAAATGGAAATTAATCTGGAAAAATATAAAGGAAAGAACATTCATGTGATTGGAGTTGCTGGAGCTGAAGGAAGCGCAGTGGCGGAATTTTTAGTTGCCAAAGGATTGGAAAATATCACAGGGCATGATTTTTCTTCCGCTGCGGCTGAGTTCGAAAAAAATTTCAACAATACTCATTTGAGTCTTGCTCCTGAGGAGAGGAAAAAAGCTCTGGAACATTTGCGCGGACTTCCTATTAAAATAAACTTGAGGGAAGATTATCTCAAAGATATTGAAAAGGCGGATGTGGTTTTTGTTTCGCAGGTATGGTTCAAGTATCCTGCTAATGCTCCCTTGAAAGACCTCTATGATCGCGGCATTGAATTTAAGACTATAACTAATCTTTATTTTGAGTTCGCTCCGTGTCCGATTATTTCCGTCACCGGTACGAATGGAAAGACGACAACGTCCAACCTCTTAAAGAGTATATTCGTATTGTGGGAAAAAGAAAATCCTGACAGGCACTTTTATTTTGCCGGAAATGACAGGCAAAACGTTCAGGTTTTGGATAAATTGGAAGAGATGCAAGCGGAAGATATTTTTCTTCTGGAAACCAGCAGTACACAGCTGGTTCTTAATTCAAAAATTAGTCCGCATATTGGGATTATAACCAATATAACTCCAAACCATATTGACGATCATGGTAATTTTGAAAATTACATTAAAGCTAAAGAAAGTCTGATTGACTATCAGTCGGAAAATGATTTTGCCGTTTTGAACTTTGATAATGAGGTTACGCGCGCTATGGCCAACCGTCATCTTCAAAACATTTTCTTTTTTAGCACGCAGAAAGCGCTGGAAAAGGGTTGTTTTATGAAAGGCGATAAGGCTATGATAAAAAGAGGCGAGCAGGAAGAGATGCTTTTTAGAAAGCAAGATCTGCAAATTGTCGGGGAGCATAATTTGCAAAATGCTCTTGCTGCGGCTGCTGCGGCATATTTATTTGGTGTAAAAATAAGGACTATACAAGCCGGAATAGTCTCTTACACGGGCATCAAACATCGCTTAAAACTTTTATATAATATAAAAGGCATCAGCTATTTTGATGATACGCAATCAACTACTCCCGAATCGACAATTGCCGGAATTAACGCTTTCGCTAATGATATGTTCTTGCTGACGGGTGGTGATGATAAAGGAATGAATTATGAAAAATTGGGGGAGGTGATAAATGAAAAAGTCAGAGGAGTCGTTTTGTTTCCCGGAACGGCTTCTGAACAAATTGAAAAGCATATTAAGACAGAAAGAATATTCTTTGATAAAGTTGAAAATTTGTCGCAAGCAATTTCTGTTCTGAAAGAATATATTCGCAAGGGGGTTATAAAAAATAATGATATTGTCCTGATTTCTCCAGCTTCTGCGCATTTTTATTCCAAATTTGTGGAAAGCACCGGCAAAGATCTAAAAGTATGGATTAAGGAAATGGCTGAATAAAAAGATAATAAAAAATACGCCCAGAAGAAATCAAGAATCAAAGGCGTATTTTTTTGCTTATTTTTCTTCTTCAATTAATTCAAGTTGAAGAGGCTCGCTGGAAATAACTTCATGTTCTGCTCCACATGTTGGGCAAACAATCACTTCTCCAATCTCAGGCAGCTCATCTTCCATTGGAATGGGAGAACCGCATTCTAAACATGTTGGCATAGTTTTGAAATTTAATAATTATTATTATAATTATACAAAAGC
>CAZKLR010000132.1:0-1892 GCA_964553695.1 uncultured Candidatus Saccharibacteria bacterium
AACAGGTGTTACCTCTAACTATACCAAGTGTTACCCTATGGTGTTAACTGTACAAAGATTGACACAACCAGAAAAGTATAGTAATATCCTGAGTTACAGAAAAAAAGAAAATACTAGTTTTTATAACATATAAAAGCCGGTAAAGTTTTGCAGAGTACAGAGAAGATCATTTTGGAAACTCTCTCCCCAAATTGTTTTTGTCTGATGACTCTGCAAAGTTTTGCCGGTTTTTATTTTTATGCGCAAGTGATATAATGGAAGCATAAGAATAAAAAAATCATATGAACTTGATAGAAATTGCAAAAAATGTTTCAGAAAACGAAAGATTAACTTCCGGACATAGGATGTGCCCAGGTTGCGGCGAGCCAATCAATTTGAAGATGGTAACTGCGGCAATCAAAGACCCTTTGGTGATCATCAATGCCACCAGCTGTCTCGAAGTAGCCACAACAATCTACCCCTATACTTCATGGAAGACGCCCTGGATTCATAACGCGTTCGAAAACGCATCTGCAACAGCCAGCGGAGTAATTGAAACTTATCATGCAATGCTAAAGAAAAATCCAACAGATAGACCAAAGTGGGCTAAAAATATTCCAGAGAATGTTAAATTTTTGGTAGTAGGAGGAGATGGGGGAACGGATGATATCGGACTTCAAAGCCTTTCCGGAGCTTTGGAAAGGGGACATCAATTTCTATATGTCTGTTATGACAACGGCGCCTATATGAATACAGGGAACCAAAGATCGGGAGCAACACCCAAAGGAGCAGATACCACAACCACACCAGCAGGAAAAGTTATGCAAGGCAAAAAAGAAATACGCAAAGATCTTATGTCTATTGTCGAAGGTCATCATATAAATTATCTGGCACAATCATCCATTTCCCATTTTGCAGATCTTACAGAAAAAGTGAAAAAGGCAATTGCCGCAGAAGGCCCTTCATTTATAAATCTTATAAGTCCTTGCCAAAGAAGTTGGGGATTTGATCCTTCGCAGACAGTACAGGTTGCTAAAATGGCAGTAGAAACCAATTATTGGCCTTTATATGAAGTTGACTACGGAAAATTTATCTTGAATTATATGCCAAAGGAAAAAGTGCCTATTGCAGAATGGTTTAAAATGCAGAAAAGATTTAAGCATTTGCTAATACCGGAAAATGTCGAATTATTGGAAGCAATCCAGAAAGAAACAGACGAAAGATTTGAAAAGCTGAAGAAAAGGGCAGAATACGGATACTAGATTAAAATATGTAAGACTTTTAGAAACCGTTCCATTGTGGGACGGTTTGTTGTTTTCCTTTATACCCCCCCTTCGTGACTTGACAATAATAATAAAATGTGCTAACATATTTAGTTACGATAGATATAGGAGACTTTTTATGGATATGATAGAAAAATTGATAGAAGAGTTTAGAAAAATCAGCATAGAATATAGAGCAATATTAATTATCATTTATTGTATAATCGGATGGGCTTTTGTCTTTCCGGGTGAAGTGATCAGCAAGATCATTAATTCACTTGCTCTTAACATGTTTTTTGTTTTCCTTGTTGTTTCTATTGAAACAAAAAGGGACAGACAAAAAATGAAAAACGTTTGGGAGTATCTATACTCCACACTTAAAAACGAAAAAACCTCCTGAAAAAGTAGTTATATAGTCGTTAAAATAATTAAACGATTATTGCAACTACTTATTTTTTTTACTTAATATTACATTTTTTTGATAGACTTAGTAGAATTCGAATCAAATCCTAAATAATGATATTATTATTGATATAAAAAAAACAACCTCTTTCAAGGTTGTTTTTAATAATTTTTAAACCGCTAGTTGCAGCTTCCGCTGTCGCTTCCCGTTGAAGCTGCGGCATAACCAAACCCCGCAGAAGGAGTATC
>CAZKLR010000133.1:0-1878 GCA_964553695.1 uncultured Candidatus Saccharibacteria bacterium
TTCAACGTAAAGTAAATATTCATTATTAAAATATACTAAGAAAAAGCTATGTTAATGCCCAAGAAAATCAAACACAGAAAGCAGCAAAAAGGCAGAATGCGCGGCAAAGCTCAAAAAGGAAATTCAATAGCATTTGGTTCCTTTGCTATCAAGACCACAGAAGCGTCTTGGATCACCAGCCGACAAATTGAAGCTGCCAGGCGTGCCATGACCAGATATATTCAAAGAGGTGGAAAAATATGGATCAGAATATTTCCGGACAAACCTATTACTGCTAAAGCGGCTGAAGTTCCTATGGGTAGCGGTAAGGGAAGTCTTGATCACTTCTCAGCTGCCGTAAGACCAGGCAAAGTACTTTTCGAGATGGATGGGGTGAAAGAAGAAATAGCGCGAGAGGCAATGCGGCTCGCAAGCCACAAGCTTCCAGTTAAGACCGAATTCATTGTCAAAGACAAATAAATTCATATTAATAATCAATTCTTAAATCGAATATGAAGGTAAAAGAAATTAGAGAAAAAACTGAGAAAGAGTTGCAAAGCCTGATAAAGGAGAAGAAAGAGACCTTGAAGAAGCTCAGATTCTCTTTGGCAAACAGGCAGCTCAAAAATACTCATGAGATAAGAGACGCTAAGGTTACCATTGCTCGCGCAGAGACCGTTTTAAAAGAAAAACTTATCCAAAAATAAATTAATTTTAGATAAATTATGAACAAGAAAATTGACCAGGAAGTTTCTTCTGACAACAAGAAAAAGAAAATTGGAACTGTGGTTAGCGACAAAATGGACAAAACGGTCGTCGTGGAAATTGTTACGTTGAAGACTCATCCTAAATACAAGAAACAATATAAATCAAGCAAGAAATATAAAGCCCACGATGAAGAGAATAAGTTCAAGATCGGAGACAAGGTGGCTATTATTGAAAGCAGACCATACAGCAAGGACAAGAGATGGACAGCGGTAGAGGCTAAATAGTTTATAAGTTATTAATTACTTTTATGATTCAAGAAGGAACTAATTTAATAGTCGCGGACAATACAGGAGCAAAAACAGCCAGATGTATAAAAGTTCTTGGCGGTTCAAAGAAAAGATATGCTTATATCGGAGAGGTGATTGTTGTTGCTATTAAATCGTCTGAGCCAAGAGGACAGGTCAAAAAAGGAGAAGTTGCTAAAGGTGTGATTGTAAGGCAGAAAAAAGCTTTACGAAGAAAAGATGGTTCATATATCAGATTTGACGACAATGCAATTGTGATTGTTGATAAAGACAATGTTACTCCTAAAGGTACTCGTATTTTTGGACCGATTGCAAGAGAACTTCGAGACAAAGGGTTTATGAAAGCCATTTCTCTCGCTCCGGAGGTTCTATAATTTTGTCAAAATAATATACTTTATAATATAGTTATGAAAATTAAGATTAACGACAAAGTAAAAATCATTGCCGGCAAGGACAACGGAAAGAGCGGGAAGGTTATCAAATCTTTGCCAAAGCTTGGAAAGATAGTTATTGAAGGTTTAAATACAGTCAAGAAAAACGTTAAAGCCGGAAACACAGGAAAAGGACAAAGAATTACTGTTGCTATGCCTTTAGATATTTCAAACGCTATGCTTATCTGTCCGAACTGTGGCAAAGAAACTAGGGTAGGATATTCAATTTTAGAGAACGGAAGCAAGCAGCGGATTTGCAAAAAATGCAATAGTTCCATTGATGACAAAGTTAAAGATAATAAGTAAAGAAATTAAAAAATTCTTATGTACAAGTCAAGATTAAAAGAGAAATATACCAAAGAAATAGTTCCAAGCCTTAAAAAAGAGAAGAACTATCCTAATGTGATGGCTGTTCCTAAAGTTACTAAGGTTGTTGTTAATGTTGGTCTGGGGAA
>CAZKLR010000134.1:0-1798 GCA_964553695.1 uncultured Candidatus Saccharibacteria bacterium
AGAAGAAAACAATTTCGGCAGGAAAGAAGCAGGCTGTTTCGGCGAAAGAAAACGGCAAAGGAGTGAAAGAAGTCAAATCTGCGGAAACTGCAACTCCAGAAAATAAAATTGAAAAAAAGAGCGGGGGGCTTAAGGCCGAAAAAAAGTATTTTGCAAAATGGAAGGAGAGGGATTTTGTGAGGTCGGGAGGAGAAACTTTCTTTTATTATGTCAGTTTTTTTGCTACGCTGGTAACTATGATTTGGTTTTTTATGGAAGGAAACTTGCTTTCTTTTATGACTTTCGGCGTACTTTTGGTGGTAATTGTTTTTGAGCTGAAAGCCGAATCACACGAGGTGGAATATCAGATTGATATTGACGGAATTTTAATTGATGGTAAATTATATAAGTTCGACGAGATGGATTCTTTTCAGATTGTTGAGGTGAAAGGCCGCAACGTGATCAAACTGCGGCTGAAGAATTCTATTTTTCCGATGCGGGAGCTGTATTTGAACGAAAACCAGGATCTCAAATATATGCAAGCGGTGATGGAATATTTTTTGCCGGAAAAAAGGCAGGATGATATGCTTTTTAACTTCAAGAATGAAAACAGCCTTACGCAGGAAGAAGCCATTAATAAAAAAGTCGACGAATATTTGAAAGGGAAATTCTGAGGCGCGGGTAAATGTGCGCTTAAGGTTTGCCCCTCTAAAGAGGGGAATTTAATTTAGTCCTCGTAGTTCAATGGATAGAACGCGGGTTTGCGGAACCCGTAATATAGGTTCGATTCCTATCGAGGGCACAGATTGTTGAAATGGCGGATTGGCCTGTGCTGGCCAGGACAAGGCGCGGGATTAAATTTTGGCGGCGCGGGTAAATTTTGTTACTTTGCGAAATTTATCGGGGGATTTTTTAGACAGGGTTCTCGTAGTTCAATGGATAGAACGCGGGTTTCCGGAACCCGTGATGCAGGTCCGATTCCTGCCGGGAGCACAAACGATTTTTGATTCAAATCGATTATCATAAGCAAATAGGAAGAGCGGGTTTATGCCCGTTTTTCTTTGCGCTTATTTTTTGCTAGAATGAATCCATAAGTATAAAAACTAAGACTATGCAAGATAAAAAACTGGAGGAAATTTTAGCAAGGAGGGATCAGTGCGAATTTGGTTCTGCGGAGTGGGATGAAATCAACGAGGAGAAGGCGGATTATCTGGAGAGTATAAAACCTTCGACAAAAGAGCATATTATTTATTTCGACGAGGATAAGTTGGCCGGCATAGACAGCGTGTTCACGAAAAATACGCAGGTTTTTGATTTGCCTTTTGGAATTGAAAGAAGAAGCCTTTTGGAATATCATCCGACAAAAAGACATCCAATTCCATACGTACTCATTCGGTTCGGGGATAAATATTTTTTTACTTTGCGCGAACAGGGAGGAGGCGAGCTTCGTTTGATTGGCAAGAAAGGATTGATCGGCGGTCATGTCGGTGAAGAAGACGTGGTGGAGGGAGACCTGGAAAGGACTTTATATAAAGCTTTGCTGCGCGAGGTGGAAGAGGAGGCGGGGATTAAGTTTGATATAATAAAATCGGCGGTGCTGAAGGGAATAATCAAGAGCGATTTGGGCGTAGATTTTGATCATCTTGGTTTTGTATATGAAATTGAAATTTCTACTGATCAGATCAAATCGGAAGAAGACGGAGTGCTTACTGGAATATGGATTTCCAAAGACGAGTTTACTGAACAATACGATAGTTTTGAAAACTGGTTGAAGATTGTTTACGATAATTTGCTGAAATGAAATTGAATGGATTGTGAA
>CAZKLR010000135.1:0-1798 GCA_964553695.1 uncultured Candidatus Saccharibacteria bacterium
CATGGGCATCGTCACAGGTTCTTTAATCTGCACCGCTCCGGCATTATCAATCCCTGCCAAAAGAGAACGAATCGCCTGTGATGCGACGACATTCTTTTCTTTTATGGCCTGTCTTAGATCAGCCGCGAGTCTAGATCTGACTGTTTTCATAGTTTTATGTTTTATGTAACGGTTGCATTCTTGAATATAAAGCCATAATAAAAGGTATTCTTATAGGATTATTAATTGGTTTGGTTCAAACTTATTTTAAAGTTGCTTCCAATAATTCGGGAAATTCTTTAAAACCCGCAGACTCATTAAGGTGTCCCCCGCCCTCAATAATTTTTATTTTCGCTTCCAATGCATCCGCAAGTATTTCAGCCTCTTTAACCGGAAAATATGGATTATTGCTTCCATGAAAAACTACAATATTTTTTGCATTGTTTCTTATGTGCAGCCAATCAAAATCCTTGGCATAGAAACTTTTATTAATTTCATCAAATTTTTTATTTCCTAAATCGTGCAAAAAACCTGATACAAATATTGCATTTCGTATAGGCATTTCCAACTTTTCGAGAATAGAAAGAAGAAAGACTGCTCCAATACTATGCCCAACTAAAATTGACTCTTCTCCAAGGCCGGTAAGATATGGAGATATAATATTAAGCCAATTATCTAAGTTCTGATTTTCTGGTGTTGGCAGAATTGGGACTGTTACTAAAAAATCAGAATCTTCCAACTTTCTTTTTAGCCAAGGAATCCAATTTTCTTCTGGATTACCATATGCTCCATGTACTAATAGCGCATTTTTCATAAATTTTAGTTATTCAAGCCTATCTTACACTTTATTGTCTTGGGCGGTGTAATCGGGTTAGATACCCGTGATATACAAGCAGCAAAAGGTTTCTTGAGCGCCCAAAAAGATACAGACTGGAGAAACGTGGGTCGGGCAATTATTTCATGTTAAATCTCGTACCCATTTTTTTGTCTGCGGTTTCCAGTGATACTGAATAAAAGTATCTGTGTTATTGAAAGGAGGTAGTTTCACCGCTTCCCCATTCATTTCAAAATGCATATTTGGAAAAACCTCTTGAACATAATAGTGCCGAAAATTTATTTCACAGTTCTTTGTTCCACCATCAATTAGGCAAGAAACATTTCTAATGCCCGGCTTCTGTTCCGCAACCACAGTAAAAAATAATGAATCACCTTCCTTTAGAAGATTTACTAATAATCTACATCCTTTGTTATGGAGCATCCCGCCACAAGATACGTGGTTAATTTTTGGATCTTTCTCATTTTCAATTATTTTTATATCAGAGAGAGACTGAAGATCTATTACGATATTTTTAGCAGACTTTTTGCCTATATTTTTGACAGAAAAAGAATATTCTGCACAATTGTCACAAGGGATTCTTTCAATCGGCGTTGCAACCTCACCGTAGGACTTATTAATCCCTTCGTTGCCTGTTTGTGCGGCCAGAAGTGTTGCTCTTCCTGATTGCGTTCCAAAGAGAAGTTTAAAATTTTCTAAGCGTCCCCCATTTTTTATATTTTCAACTTCTGTGACGTTAAATATTAAATGTGGTTTCCTGCTAATTTGTTCCTGTATCCAGTTGAAAAGTGGGGTAAGAATAAAATGTGTTAAAGCAACAGATATAAAAAATATTCCAAAGGCGTTTACATAAGGATAAGAAAAGGCAAAGTGTTCATATGTATTCATAATTTCTTGAAACATAGTCTATCCGATATTAAATTGTCTTGGCGGAAGGGAAGGGATTCGAACCCTTGGAGCCATTGCTGGCTCACACGCTTTCCA
>CAZKLR010000136.1:0-1793 GCA_964553695.1 uncultured Candidatus Saccharibacteria bacterium
GTTTTTAAATCCGAGTTACCGGCTGACTTAAAATCTTTTCTTAAAAACCAATCTGGGCTTGACTAAACCATTTTTTTACATTACTATGAAGTAGTCTAATCAGACATTTCTTTTTATATTGTTTGAAATTAACTAAGATAAAATACTAAAATGGCCATAAGACTAATTGACTTCAATCACACCGGAACCAAAGAGGGATTGCCAGAAATCAAGCCTGGACATGTGGTTAAAGTTCATCAAAAAATTACAGAAACCAAAGTAAACGGAAAGAAACAGGAAACCAAAGAAAGAATCCAGATTTTTGAAGGTTTGGTAATAGGAATGAGAGGAAAAAACGGAATCAATGCAACTATAACTGTTCGCAAAATCTCAGGCGGAATAGGAGTTGAAAGGATTTTCCCGATCAATGCCCCAACTATTGAAAAAATTGAAATCGCCAAGATCACCAAAGCACGACGCGCTAAACTGAATTATATGAGAGACCGAGTTGGAAAAGCAACTCAACCTAAGGGGGAATTGGCAACCGAAGCTGACAACAAGCCAAGAACAAGAAAAAACGTTAAAGCGGAAGAGAAGAAAGAAGAACCAATAGAAAATACTGCCGCAGAAGAAAAAGTTGAAGAAACCGCAATTGAAACAGAAACAGTTCAGGCTGAAGAAGTAAAAGAAGAAACAGTTGCAGAAGAAACGAAAGAAGAAAAATAATTTGAACATTTTATATTTACAAAACGAAAGTTTACAGATAAAATAAGTTAGTGATTTAATCGCTAGCTTGCCGGAGTGGCGGAATTGGTATACGCAGCAGCTTGAGGTGCTGTGCTCGTAAGGGCGTGAGGGTTCAAGTCCCTCCTTCGGCACCAATACGATAGAGTTTATAATTTTCATCTGCAAAGATGAACTAGGGCGCTTAGCTCAGTTGGCTAGAGCATCTCGTTTACACCGAGAGGGTCGGGGGTTCGAATCCCTCAGCGCCCACACATTGATAAAAATATAGTTTGCCGGGATAGCTCAGTTGGTAGAGCAAAGGACTGAAAATCCTTGTGTCGGCGGTTCAAGTCCGCCTCCTGGCACAAACATAAAATCGCAGATATTTCTGCGATTTTATTTATGCCTTTTAAAACTGTTATTTATCTAAAAGAATTTTTAGTTTGCCGTATACTTTCTTAGGTGGCCACACTTCACCAATTTTTCCAACTATACAACCTCCGCATACTAAGATATTTTCAGATAAACTTAATGTCTGGGCAGTATTTTCAATATTTTCAAAAAAAATTTTCTCTGCACCCTCATCAACCTGCCAATTATTTCCCCGAAAAAATATTAATTTATCTTCATAAATAACCCCTCGAACAATATTTGCATAATCTTTGCCAAGACCTAATTCCTTCATCCATTCTTTATGACTCCTCTCGTCTTTTTCAGGAGCAAAATATACCTTATTATCATATATAAAAAACATTCTTCTTTTAATATGATATTCTTTTTCGTTCATAATTTTAAGATACACAATAAAATATTAACTTTTTGCTATAATTCTATAAAACTATCTAACACCAATTACCCAGCCGTTCTAAGGGATGTGGTTTATATTGATGAAAGTTTTGCAAAGAATCGTGGTAGTGACGTGAAAAAAGAACCCTGCTACTAAAAGAAAAAGTTTACGAAAAAAGGATAATAAAAACTCAAATTGGATGTATAAATTCTAGATTATTCGAATCTGCAAGTATCTTTATTCCACTTCAGTTGCGTATAATATTCCTCCTGACAATCATCATACAAGCCTTTACGAAAAA
>CAZKLR010000137.1:0-1792 GCA_964553695.1 uncultured Candidatus Saccharibacteria bacterium
AAATAAAAAAAGATTCCCTCGGTGCAAACCGGGGGTTTTAATTTATTTATTCAATACAATTGCCAATATAGCCGTAAACTGTCAATTAAAAAATCCCGCCGGCAATATTCAACCATAGGGATTAACATTTTTATAAATTTCATTTTTTCTTCATTCCCCTATTATAGGAGAATTAACTATCATTACCGTATCAGGACGACAAAATCCATTTATTTTACCGTCCTGATATTTAATAACTCCCAACTCCAATAAAGCCTCAGCAGCATCTGCAAAATAATATTTCCCTAAACCACTTGCTTTTTCCAACATTCCAACAGTAAAATACCCTTTATTGTTTTTCTTATATCCAACAATTGCGTTGAATAATTCTATAATTAGAGAACTCTCAACTTCAATATAATTATCCTCAATGGCCTTTTCCAAAAGATCCTCTTTTAAATACATTTAGATTCCTCTTGTTTATTTATGGACTACTTTTACCACATTTATAAACGTTTGTAAACCCATAAAAAGAGGACGCTTTTTAATTGCGCCCAGATTGGGGAAAAGAAAATCTTTTACCCGGAGTAATAGTTACGTAACTTTTAAAATTTACCTGGATCATGCCCTGATCCCGAAGGGTTTGCAGGTGTATGCCCGCGCCTCTTACACCAAGCCGCTTTACAAGTTCACCCCATTGAACTTCTTCACCTTCAGGGATAGCCTCTCTAACCAGAGACCAAAATTCTCTGATGCCGATATCCTTATAATCCATAGAATATTTTCTTCCAGCTTCTTGCGTAAACAAACCCCCTTTGCTCCTTTTTATTTTTTGTTTTTATATCAAACATCCATAAACAGTTTTTACCATTTATAGACATTAAAAACCCAATTAACCAGACTTTGCGTTTCCACAAAACGATTTTCCGCATTAAGAACCACCGAAATTATCTTATGCTTTCTATCGGCTGTTTCCACAATAAGTGCAAGACACTCCCCGGCATCAATTGTATAACCGGTTTTGCCGCCATAAAGATTTTCCATCTTGCCCAATAACTCATTGGTATTCTTCACATAATGCTTATGCTTTTTATCAAGCGAGTAAACAGAAGCGCTCTGCATACGCGATATTTCCCAAATCAAATCTTTTTTCTCTAAAGTATAATCTATAAGCTGAGCAAGGTCATAAGCGGTAGAATAGTTATCTTCCCCATAATCATCCAGCCCTGTTGGATTAAAAAATTTAGTATTTGCCATCCCCAACAACTCCGCTTTTTCATTCATCAGAGCAACGAAATTTTCCGTGTTCCCACCGATATGCTCTGCCAATGCCACTGCCGCGGTATTATTGGAATCTACCAGCATCACGCGCAATAAATCCTCCAATCGTATTTGCTCTCCAACTGCCAAGCCTTTCTTATCACCGAAGACTGCCATTGCCCGAGGCGAAATAATTACCGTGTCATCAAGGTCGCCTCTTCCCAAAACAATCAGGGCTGTCATAATTTTTGTCAGGCTCGCAATAGGCATCTGTTTTTTGGAATTTTTTTCAAAAAGCGCATAATCAGTACCTTCATCCAAAACCAAAGCTGAAGCCGCCTTTATGTCCAACTGAGTGTCATTCTTGGTTTTTTCCGGCAACACTTCAAGCTCTCCCCAAAATTCATAATTATTTTTATAAAAACTCCAACCGTCTTCTTTTGACAGTTTTGTCGTCTGAGTATTTTTCGTCTCCACAAATTGCCACAAAAAAACATTGTGGTTTTGTTCAGCTCTTATGATGCTGAATTGATTAAAAATTGCAAGCGCAATA
>CAZKLR010000138.1:0-1734 GCA_964553695.1 uncultured Candidatus Saccharibacteria bacterium
CCGCCAAGACAATTTTTTATCGTGCAACCCGACTATTTGGCTAATATTAGCCAAAATTGGTGATAGGCACTACCACAAAGTATCGGAGTAACCCGACTGGTTAGAGTCCTAATGCTATAAGAAATAATAAAAACAGGATCTAGATCCTGTTTTTATTATTTTTTCTTGAATAAGCAAGCCTTATTGTCTCTTTGGTGGTAGGGGTGAACTCTAGCTGTTGGATGCTATCCAAATCTGCCCATCTTACTTCTTCTGTATCTTCCAATGCTTTGGGATCTCCGGAAGCATAATCTGCATAATAAACTAAATATAATTTTCCGTATTCTTCTTTTTCCACTGTATTATTCGTATAAAGCACGGGATCTTTTATTTTAATCCCAACTTCCTCCATTACCTCCCTATCCAATGCGGCATCCAAAGTTTTATCACTGGTTTCCAATGTACCGCCCGGCACCCCCCAAAGGCCAGGAAAAACTTCCTCGTTAGCGGATCGCTTTTGCACAAGCACTTTATTTTCTTTAAAAATTACAACGGATACATTCACTTTGAAAAATTGAGACATAGAAATAATTTAATTGATTATGCTTTAAAAATTTCTTCCTTATCGGAAATAGAAGACAAGAACATATGTGATAGGATATTATTTGTCAATAACTGATTTTGTATCATTGCTTTACTAGGTTGATTATTTAGCATTTGTTTAAAGATAATACATCTCGAAACTTCATTCTGTCCTAAATAGATCGAATGTTTCTTGGAATATTCTTCTGCCATTTTCTTTCCAAAGTTCAAAATTTCAACAGACTTCCCTCCTATGAGTTTTTCATTGCGAAAAATGTATATATCCAAATGATCTTCTTCTCCGGCTCCGTATCCTGATCTCTTATTGATTTGTTCTCCCTGATAAGAGTGCAATTGAATGTTTAACAAAGGCCCCACATGCAGGTTTAATCTCTCGTGTCGTAAACGTCCATTGCCTTTATAAGTATCTTTGGGTAAATCAAACCAAGCTCTCTTAGAAAATCCCGACTGTAACATATCCAAATGTCCATAGGTAATAATGTTACTATCCTCAAGCGCCCTCTCTCCGTCCTTAAAAATAAAACTGCTATATGAATCTACCTCTCCCATTCCGATATTCGCAGGCTCTTGAGTTGTTCGATCAAAAAATCTCTTGTATAAATCTTTTCCATTAATTTGACGATAATGGGTTTGAGGCTTGAGCAGTTTCGTACTGTTCGCAATGTACAATTTTGGAAAAATTTTCTTATTTATATCCGCTATCCATGCAACCAAATCAATAAAATGATAACCGGAATGCATAATTTTCCCATACCCATATTTATAAGGATGATTTTCCCTGAAATAGAATTCACCAGGCATGCTCCATGTGCCATCTGAATGATAAATATCAAAGAAGGTTATAGGTATGTTGTATCTCAGCGCAACCCTTGTTGCCTCTTCAAAAATAAACTGAAAAGCTGGATGCTCTCTTCTTTGAACCAGAACATATAGAGGCGTTTTATATTTTTCACTTAGCGTATATAGTTCTTGAACGTCGGCATATACTTGTTTGGCGCTTTTTTTATCATAGTTCAGCCCCACAGGAGCGGTAATAGGCTTATCTGTTAGCACGGGAATCTGGTGCTTCAAAAAATACTCAATATAAATCTTATGGGCCTTAGGCTCTGTCGATATAATCGCATACTGAATTTGCTTTTTTATTATAGCCTT
>CAZKLR010000139.1:0-1728 GCA_964553695.1 uncultured Candidatus Saccharibacteria bacterium
GTAAAAAAGCGATAGAAGAAGCGGAAACAGCAGCTAATGTGCATACTGAAAAAGCAGTAATAGGCTTTTCGGGCAACATAGTAAAAATTTGCACCCATTCTTTTACTGTTTCTCGAGAAAATTCTAGGAATAAAATAGATAATTTTGAGCTAAAAAGTATCATTCAAGACGTCTATAATAAAGCCTTGGAAGAAATTCAGCGCGGACTTACCTACAAAGAAAAACAGGCCGGAATAGAATTGGTAAGTGCGGATATCGTTGATTTCAGTATTGATGGATATCGTGTTATAAATCCTTTAAATTTTAAAGGCAGTAAAATAAAAATCGGAATATCAAGTTCCTATATCCTTGCGTCTGATTTTGATATTATAGAAAAAATGGGCAAGGACTTGGGAATTAAAATTAACAAGATAGCTTATGGCCCTTATTCTGTAGTAAAAGCTATTGGTGCATCGGATGCTTTGAATTTTAGTGCGGTATTGGTAGATGTCGGAGGAAATATTACTGATGTGGTTCTGGTCAAAAACGGAAATATACAAAGAGCTGGAATGTTTATCTTGGGAGGGAACTTATTTACAAAAAGAATATCTAATAAATTTGATATTTCTGAAGAGAATGCGGAGGATTTAAAGATGAAATATTCCATAGGCAGCATTCGTGAAGAAGAACAAAAAAGGATTGATCAGCTATTGGCTGAGGATATTAATCTTTGGCTATCCGGGGTCGAGCTTCTGTTAGAAGAATCCAGTGAAAAATATCTAGTGCCGTCTAATATTCTATGTTATGGCGGGGGCAGCCAGCTTCCTAAACTTATTAATTCCTTAAACGAGTTAGCAAAAACCAATATACCTTTTTCAGGAAAGATAAAGTTGAACTTTATTCAATCAAAAGAAATTGTTGGCAATATTGATAAAACTGGAAAATTAAATGATATTCAAGATATTACCTTGGTAGGACTCGCTCATCTCTGTTTGGATGATATAGACAGTGAAGATACTCCAAACAAGGTTCTTGGAGAAATAATTTTAAAAAAATAATTTAGATAAATATGGAGGAAGACAAAAAGTCGGATACAATTTATGTCAGGGAAAATGATGAGATTTCAGACATTATTGAAAGAATAAAAAACATTAATGGCGAAAGTGTAACTCTTGCGGTTTCCGAGGGTGCTATTGTTTTGCAGGATGTGATTAACTTGAAAATATTGCAAAAAAAAGCCGAAGAGCTTGGAAAAGAAATTTCTATAGCCAAATTAGATGGATCGGATTTTCACAAAATTGCAGAAAATGATGTTTCTGGCGCGAAGAAAAATTCCGACGCTGTCTCTGGTTTTTCTGCCATAAAAAAACCAGTTTCATCTTCTAATGTTAAAAGATTTTCCGATATTGTTAAAAGAAACGGAACGGTTGATCTTAGAAATATAAGATCTGAAAAGCAGATTAACCAAATTGAGGATAACGGCGACTTTGAGCGCAATACGGATAATACCGCCGATCTTTCCTTGGAAGAAAATAAAGAAAAAATAGAAGAGCTTCATTCGGAAAAAGTTTTTACGGCGGAAGGAGAGAATGAAACTGATAAAAATAATTTTTGGGAAGCGCTAAAAGAAGAAAAGCAAAATAATGAAGCGGACAATTCCTTGAAAGTCGAAAAGAAAAAACTTTTTGATGATTATGGCAGGGCTTCTGAAGAAGTTAAGGAGATGAATAATCTGGATTTTTCTTATGC
>CAZKLR010000140.1:0-1696 GCA_964553695.1 uncultured Candidatus Saccharibacteria bacterium
GCATAAGAAAAATCCAGATTATTCATCTCCTTAACTTCTTCAGAAGCCCTGCCATGATCATCAAAAAGTTTTTTCTTTTCGACTTTCAAGGAATTATCCGCTTCATTATTTTGCTTTTCTTCTTTTAGCACTTCCCAAAAATTATTTTTATCAGTTTCATTTTCTCCTTCCGCCGTAAAAACCTTTTCCGGCTGAAACTCTTCTATTTTTTCTTTATTTTCTTCTAAGGAAAGACTAGCAGTATTATCCGTATTACGCTCAAAGTCGCTGTTATCCTCAATTTGTTTAATCTGCTTTTCAGATCTTATATTTCTAAGATCAACTGTTTCATTTCTTTTAACAATATCGGAAAATCTTTTAACGTTAGAAGATGAAACTGGTTTTTTTATGGCAGAAAAACTAGAGACAGTATCGGAATCTCTCTTCGCGCCAGAAACATCATTTTCTGCAGTTTTGTGAAAATCCGATCCATCTAATTTGGCTATAGAAATTTCTTTTCCAAGCTCTTCGGCTTTTTTTTGCAATATTTTCAAGTTAATCACATCCTGCAAAACAATAGCACCCTCGGAAACCGCGAGAGTTACACTTTTGCCATTAATATTTTTTATTCTTTCAACAATGTCCGAAATCTCATCATTTTCCCTGATATAAATTGTATCCAGCTTTTTATCTTCCTCCATATTTATCTAAATTACTTTTTTAAAATTATTTCTCCAAGAACTTTGTTTGGAGTATCTTCATTGTCTATAGTGTCCAAACAAAGATGAGCAAGCCCTACTAAGGTAATATCCTGAATGTCATTTAATTTTTCAGTTTTATCAATATTGCCGACGATTTCTTTTGATTGGATAAAATTCAGCTTTATCTTTCCCGAAAAAGGTATATTGGTTTTTGCCAACTCGTTTAAGGAATTAATGAGCTTAGGAAGCTGACTGCCCCCGCCATAACATAGAATATTAGATGGCACTAGATATTTTTCGCTGGATTCTTCTAAAAGAAGCTCCACTCCGGATAGCCAAAGATTAATATCCTCGGCCAATAGCTGATCAATCCTTTTCTGTTCTTCTTCACGAATGCTGCCTGCAGAATATTTCATCTTTAGATCTTCTGCATTCTCTTCAGAAATATCAAATTTATTAGATATTCTTTTTGTGAATAAGTTTCCTCCCAAGATAAACATTCCAGCTCTTTGTATATTTCCGTTTTTGACAAGAACCACATCAGTAATATTTCCTCCGACATCTACCAATACCGCACTAAAATTCAAAGCATCCGATGCACCAATAGCTTTTACTACAGAATAAGGGCCATAAGCTATCTTGTTAATTTTAATTCCCAAGTCCTTGCCCATTTTTTCTATAATATCAAAATCAGACGCAAGGATATAGGAACTTGATATTCCGATTTTTATTTTATTGCCCTTAAAATTTAAAGGATTTATAACACGATATCCATCGATACTGAAATCAACTATATCCGCACTTACTAATTCTATTCCAGCCTGTTTTTCTTTGTAGGTAAGTCCGCGCTGAATTTCTTCCAAGGCTTTATTGTAGACGTCTTGAATGATACTTTTAAGCTCAAAATTATCTATTTTATTCCTAGAGTTCTCTCGAGAAACAGTAAAAGAATGAGTGCAAATTTTAACTATATTGCCCGAAAAGCCTATTACCGCTTTTTCAGTATGCACATTAGC
>CAZKLR010000141.1:0-1687 GCA_964553695.1 uncultured Candidatus Saccharibacteria bacterium
TTGGAAGGAAATAAAAAAGCGATTCTTTCTATCAGAATGTCCTCGGAAATTGTTGATGAGCTGACAAACCAAAGCAAAAATGAATCTCTTGTCATTCTTCTTTTGACTATTTTAATAACCGTTCTCTTCTTGGCAATTACCGTTCGTCTTTGGGATTATGCTATTCTATACCGCAAGATCAAGGAAGTAGATCAAATGAAAGATGAATTTATTTCTATTGCTTCCCACGAGCTCCGCACACCGCTCACCTCCATAAAAGGCTATACCTCAATGATCGCGGAAGGAGCTTTCGGAAAAATAGAAAATGCCGAAATGCGGAAAAGCTTGGATAGAATAATAAGTTCGTCAAAAAGGCTGGAAGCTTTGGTTGAAGATTTGCTTGATGTATCAAGACTGGAGCAAGGCAGACTGCTCGTTGAAAAACAGAATGTTCGGATCGAACCGATTATTGAAGAAATTGTCTCCCAATTGTCAATAAACGCCAAAGAAAAAAAGTTGGAACTTATATATGAAAAACCAGAAAATGCTCTTCCTGAAATTTTTACCGATTCCGAGAGAATAAAACAAGTTTTGACAAACCTTATCGGCAATGCCATTAAATATACGGAAACTGGAAATGTAACTGTAAGCAATGAAGCAAAAAATAACAGCATTTATATTAAAGTCACCGATACCGGCATCGGAATCTCTCCGGAAGCGCAAAAAAGTCTTTTCCAAAAATTCTACCGCGTCAAAACTGACAAGACAGAAAATATCTCAGGCACCGGTCTTGGACTCTGGATCACCAAGAAAATTGTTGAACTTATGGGTGGAAAAATATATCTTGAAAGCATTGAAGGCCGCGGCACTCAAGTGACGGTCGTATTGCCTCTAACCAAAACCGAAGGCAAAAAATAAACTAAGTAATATTTTTATTTAAAACGCGATACATAATCGCGTTTTGTTTATGAGCAGAACTACCAGTATATAGCTGGTGGTATGTTCACTAGCACCAAATCTCGAAGTAGCGAACTTTAGTTCGCGCCGTATTTTGACACTTACTAATTTTATCTGCTTCAAATAGAGGCAAAGATAAAATTTATTATGCAAAATTCATTGAATAAACTTAAATTCTCCTTTTTATTTTATTCGCTTTTATACTATTTTGCCTAGAACTTTAAATTTGTTAGAATGAGATTGTTATCAACCTAACTTTTAAAAATGAAAATTTATTTTGCCGCTTCCATTCGCGGAGGCAGAGATGATCAAAAGCTATACATTGACATTATCAAAATGCTAAAAAAATATGGCGAAGTTCTCACCGAGCATATAGGAAGTAAAGATTTACTCGAACAGGGAGAAATTGAAATGTCTGATAATGCCATCTTTGCTCGTGACTGCGCACTGCTTGATCAATGCGATATTATCGTAGCCGAAGTAACCAATCCCAGTCTTGGCGTTGGCTATGAAATCGGCCGTATGGAAAATAAAAAACCTGTTCTCTGTCTCTACCGCCAGCAAGACGGCAGACGATTATCTGCAATGCTAGCCGGAAATAACAACCTGCTGGTTGCAAATTATAAAAATTTAAAAGATATTGAAACGGCCCTAGAAAATTTCTTCAGAAAAATCTGAAAATATATATTTAATCAACATAAAAATCAAAAAATGGAAATCTTCAAACTGCAAGAACATCTGAAAAACGCCT
>CAZKLR010000142.1:0-1672 GCA_964553695.1 uncultured Candidatus Saccharibacteria bacterium
ATTTATATTTTACAGAAGAAACTCCCCATTTTTCATTTTCATTAGAAAGACTTGCGACAAGATCGTAATTATTTCTGCCGTCTTCGGCAAATTTTACCCAATTAATTTTTATATCCTGAACATAGTCGGGTCTATCCGGCTTTGCGCATACGGCATCGCAAAATCCTCCGCAATCCACCCCCTCTTCTCTATTATTTTGAATTCCATCAAAACAAGGATCTTTTTTAGGCCTTGTAAGAAGATAGACGATACCAAACAAAATCACCAGCGCTAAAAAAATTATAATAACTTTTTTTAAAAAACGACTAACGCTATTCATTTTTGTTTCTTATGATTATTTAGGCACATTTGAGCAATAGGTTTTCTTCCTATCTACTTTATTATATATTTTTCAAAAATATGGTCAAATAGATTTCAAAGCTAATTGTATTTTGGAGTAGCAGACTTTAGTCTGCGCGCATTTTGGATAATAAAGCTCGCACGATTTGCATCAAATAGTCGCACGAGTTAAAAAACCACTATTGCATTTCCTTGTTTGTCATTCCGGCCTCCGAGCCGGAATCTACCCGCTTTATCGCATAAACTCAATCATTGTATTTCAACCATAGTATGTGAAGTTTATTTGCAGAATAAAAGGTAGTAAAGATACATACTGTAGATTCCGGGTCAAGCCTGGAATGACAATTGCAAAAAAGCAACGGACTTTTACATCCGTTGCTTTCTTTTCCAAAACCGCAATGGTTTGTGGGTTTGGAAAAGGACTAAGGATTATAAAATGTCAATTTTATAATCCCAAGCTCAAATAATTAATTTTCTTTGTTTTTTTTGAACCATTCTTCTAATTCGTAAATATCAGCAAGTGTAAATACGCCAGCACCTTCTATTTTTTCATCTTTCAAATCTGCCATACATATTTTTCCTTTTCTGGCCTTGTCGGCGATTTTTTGAATTTCTTTATTGATAGTTTGCCAACCCTCCGGGCTTAGGATTTTTCCAACAGCCAAACCTTCGAAGGAATTGTCTTCAGCGGCTTGTGACAGCCTTGATGGCATCACATTGCCTTTTCTAAACAATCCAGCAATTACCAAATAGTTCAATTCACCTTCTGTTATCATTCTTCTACCTCTTTGCATTGAACTTAAGTTACCTAAACATAGCATATTTCCTAAAAATTGTCAATATTTTCCAAGACACAAAAAAACCGGCAATGACCTACTCTCCCAACCCCGTACAGGGTAAGTACCATCGGCGCTAACGAGCTTGACTTCTGAGTTCGGGATGGGATCAGGTATTTCCTCGTTGCTAAAATCACCGGAAAAACGACTTGTCGTCCCGGAATGGAGCGACAGCAACACATCCGGAATCCCGATATTATACCGAGATCCTTCATTGCGCTACACTTCATTCAGGATGACATACATATTCAGAGAGCAAATATACAAAGACTTTGACAATCATTAATCGCCAGTTAATCTTTTGCAACTACAATCTTTGCAGATTATAATTGTGCATCAAAAAAACATTGACTTATTAGTAGTGCTCGGCTCAACACGTTACCGTGCTTACACCTGCACCCTATCAACCTAGTCATCTTCTAGGAGTCTATAACGAAATCTAATCTTGGAGCGAGTTTCGTGCTTAGATGCTTTCAGCGCTTATCTCTTATAGACTT
>CAZKLR010000143.1:0-1644 GCA_964553695.1 uncultured Candidatus Saccharibacteria bacterium
TTTTATATCAAACATCCATAAACAGTTTTTACCATTTATAGACATTAAAAACCCAGTTAACCAGACCTTGCGTTTCCACAAAACGATTTTCCGCGTTAAGAACTACCGAAATTATCTTATGCTTTTTATCGGCCGTTTCCACAACAAGCGCAAGGCACTCTCCCGCATCAATCGTATAGCCGGTTTTGCCGCCATAAAGATTTTCCATCTTCCCCAACAGTTCATTGGTATTCTTCACATAATGCTTATGCCTTTTATCAAGCGAGTAAACGGAAGCGCTCTGCATACGTGATATTTCCCAGATAAAATCTTTTTTCTCCAAAGTATAATCTATAAGCTGAGCAAGGTCATAAGCGGTAGAATAATTATCTTCCCCATAATCATCCAGTCCTGTCGGATTAAAAAATTTAGTATTCTCCAGCCCCAACAACTCCGCTTTTTCATTCATTAATGCAACAAAATTTTCCATGCTCCCGCCAATATGTTCTGCCAACGCCACTGCCGCGGTATTATTAGAATCAACTAGCATCACACGCAATAAATCCTCCAAGCGTATTTGCTCTCCAGCCGCCAAGCCTTTCTTATCGCCAAAGACTTCCATTGCCCGAGGCGAAATAGTTATCGTATCATCAAGATTGCCTCTTTCCAAGACAATCAAGGCTGTCATAATTTTTGTCAGGCTCGCAATAGGCATCTGTTTTTTGGAATTTTTTTCAAAAAGCGCATAATCAGTACCTTCATCCAAAACCAAAGCTGAAGCCGCCTTTATGTCCAACTGAGCATCATCCTTGGTTTTTTCCGGCAACACTTCAAGCTCTCCCCACAATTCATAATTATTTTTATAAAAACGCCAACCATCTTCCTTTGACAGTTTCGTCGTTTGAGTATTTTTTGTCTCCACAAATTGCCACAAAAAAACATCGTGGTTTTGTTCAGCTCTTATGATGCTGAATTGATTAAAAATTGCAAGCGCGATAATCGCTATTTCTCCAAACATTTTAATTTGATTATTCCTCTAATTTATCTTCCATGTCCTCGCCATCCGCGGCTTCTTCCAAGCTTTCTTCTGCTTTAACTATTTCACGCCCGTCAGATTCAGAAACAGAAAAATTTTCTTCATTGCTATTTTTCACAATTTCCTCCGAAACAAGTTCTCTTTGGCGAAGTTCATTATATTTTGGCAAATCCTCGACTTTCTCAATTCCCAAGTGTCTTAGAAAATCAAAAGATATTTGATAAAGATAAGCCCGCGCATCATTGGGATTGTCAATCTTCTCAATGAGTCCGCGAATAGCCAGTTGGCGTAAAGTAAAACTGGTGTTTACGCCTCGAATATCATCAATTTCCGCCCTCGAGATCGGACCGCGATATGCGATAATAGAAATAGTTTCAATGGCAGATCGGGAAAGTTCCCCCTCAATATCAATCTTTAAGAGTTTCTCTACAATTTCACTGTTTTCTCCGGCGGTAACCATTTGCACCTTGTTATCTTGAAAAATAATCCGAAGCCCGCTATTTCGTGCCTTGTATTCCTCGGCCAATTTTTCCGCTTCTGTTTTCAAAAAAGCCGAATCCTTCCCTGTTACTTTCTCGAGACTTGAAAAACTTATAGGCTCACCGGAAACAAAAAGCAAAGCCTCCAAA
>CAZKLR010000144.1:0-1619 GCA_964553695.1 uncultured Candidatus Saccharibacteria bacterium
GCAAGTCTTTCTAATGAAAATGAAAAATGGGGAGTTTCTTCTGTAAAATATAAATTTGCTTTTTACGATGAGGCAGAAAATTTGATTGGCGAAAAAGAAGGAACTACTTTTATCATGCCAAAAGGGGACACAGAAGATCCATCTGTTAAATATTTAATCGAGGATAATGTGACTTCAAACACTCCTATAGCCAAGGCTAGTATTACTCTTTCTGACTACGATTGGCAAGAGCTGGCCAGCAGCAAGGATGTTTATAATTTGAATGAAAATATAATTAAGATTTCTGAAAAGACTTTTGGAAGAAACAAAGTAACTAATTTTTATGAAGCGAGCGGAGTTACCTATAACACTTCTATCTATGATTTTTTTAAAGTTGATATAAACGTTGTTGTGTTTGGCAAAGAAGGGCAGATTCTTGCCGCCGGAAAAACAAATCAATTAACCTTAGCGACTGGAGATGGATGGAGGTTTGTGGTAAGTTTCCCAAATTTTGCTTTTGAAGAGTCGGAAATTGAAAGTGTTGATTATAAGTCAGAAACGAATGTGTTTGATTCCAATAATCTTGTAAATTATTAATATTGAGCTTGCTTAGTAAAATTTGATGTAATGAATTTTTATTATATAAAAAAAATTGATAAGACTTTGCTTTTTGCCATAGTGCTTTTGGTGATATTGGGACTTATAACCATCTTTAGCGTCTCTTATGGCGGAGAAGAAAGGGATCTTTTGAATTTCAAAAAACAGCTGCTTTTCTCACTGGCTGGTTTTTTCGCAATGTTTTTTGTGGCATTAATAGATTATAGAACGCTCAAAAATTATACCGGTCTTTTATATTTGATAACCATAATAGCCCTGGTCGCGGTTTTATTTCTTGGAAGTCTTACTCGGGGAACTAACAGTTGGTTTAATTTGGGATTTTTCAGTTTGCAGCCTTCCGAGTTCGCCAAGATTGCAATAGTGCTTACCGTTGCCAAATATCTGTCCAAAGTTGGAAATTATTATAATATAGTAAGGAAGGTGGCAATTTCCGGTCTTTATGTCCTGTTGCCCGTTGGTTTGGTTTTGCTTCAGCCTGATTTGGGAAGCGCTTTAGTTATGCTGTTTATTTGGTTTTGTTTGTTGGCCATATTTGGCTTGAAGAAGAAACAAATTCTCATGTTCGTGCTTTTAGGAATCGGTATTTCGATATTCAGCTGGAATTTTGTTTTAAAAGATTATCAAAAAGATCGTGTTATGACTTTCGTTGATCCTCAGTCTGATCCTTTGGGAAGCGGCTATAATGTTATTCAGTCTATGATAGCCATTGGTTCCGGGAATTTTTGGGGCAAGGGGTTGGGACACGGTTCGCAAAGTCAGCTGAATTTTTTGCCGGAAAAACATACTGATTTTATCTTTGCTGTGATTGCGGAAGAGATGGGTTTTATTGGCGGGGCGTTGGTTCTTTTACTCTTTGCAATAATTTTTTATAGGCTCTTGGTAATCGCCGATGAAGCACAAGATAATTTTGGAAAATTATTTGCACTTGGAACATTGTTTATGCTGGCTTTTCATATGCTGATTAATGTTGGTATGAATATGGGAATTATGCCGGTTACCGGAATTCCTTTGCCTTTTGTAAG
>CAZKLR010000145.1:0-1507 GCA_964553695.1 uncultured Candidatus Saccharibacteria bacterium
CTTTTGCAGCGGCAGCCAAAAATTGATACGCTTTGGTTTAGCTATGAAGATCGCTATGATTTGGAAACAAGCTCTTCCAATACCTCTGATTTCGATTGTGAAGCGTTTATCATTGCCGGCGATAGTATTTATTTGTTTACCAAGCAATGGAAGCAACAAGGAAGCAAGATGTATGTGTTGCCCAAAGCAGTGGGAAATCATACAGCATTGCTTCGTGATTCGCTTCCCAACATTGGTCTGCTGACGGGGGTGGTATATTTTGCCGAGCTCAATCGATTGGTTTTCTGTGGTTATAACCTTAACTTGCAGCCATTTTTGCTGTTTTTGTACGATTTTGAAGGACATGACTTTTTTGGCGGAAGCCAACGAAAGATAAAAATAAACCTTCCTTTTCATCAAGTGGAAGCCATTACAAGCCAAGATGGGGAAAGGTTTTACCTTACTAATGAAACATTCAAACGGGCAGGCATAGAGGTGGCAGCGCAATGGCATATGATTGATTTGAGTGATTTGGATTTTGACCCTGAAGAATAAATGAAATCCATATTATGATGCATTTATGCTTGCTTTTTTAGTACTTTTGCACCTTCAAAATTTGGGATGAAGTCCATGCAATTAGAAGATATATATAAGGTTTATCGGCAGTCGGAAACGATAAAGCAAATCAGGGAAGAAATGCAACAATCTTCTCCTGTACGATTGTATATTAGCGGCTTATGTGGAAGCTCCAAAGCCATTGTAGCCAAAGTATGTGCTGAAATGAATGTAGGCATGCATTTTTTTATTTTTCCCGATAAAGAAACAGCTGCTTTTTTTTACCACGACATGGAGCAACTCTTCAACGAAAAAAATCTTGATTTTTCAGAGAAACGATGCTTATTTTTCCCTTCTTCTTATCGTAAATCCTATCCCTTTGAAGAAGTAGAAAGTTATAATGTCTTGTTGCGTACACGTGTATTGCAAAAAATTACTACCCTTGCGGCAACAGTGGTAGTAAGTTATACCGAAGCATTGACGGAAAAAATACTGCCTCATACTTTAATTGATAAGCAGAGTATGAAGTTGTATGAGGGAGAAGAATTGTCGATGGACGATATCATTCATTTCTTATCCGATAACGATTTTGAATACAGTGATTATGTGTTTCAACCCGGACAATTTACCGTCAGAGGGGGTATCGTTGATGTGTTTTCTTTCGCCGATGAATATCCTTATCGCATAGAATTTTTTGGAGATAGCATTAAATCATTGCGTGTTTTTAATCCCGATACCCAAGCTTCAAAAAGCAAGATAAGCGAGATAGTGCTGATGCCTAATTTAGCCGAGAAGCAACAAATGGCAGAAAAAATCGATTTTTTTTCAGTATTGCCGACACACACCAATCTATGGATTGATAATGTAGCGATGTGTACTGAAAACATAGCGGCTTTATATAAAAAAATACATGAGAAATATGAATCCGAAAAAACGACGATAGCTCAATTGGCACCCGAACAATTGTATATCG